>CAMJXZ010000127.1 GCA_946409855.1 uncultured Clostridia bacterium
GGGCGGCAGGACGATCGGGCCGGGATGATGGTTGCTCTCATAAAAAACTGATTGACTTTGGATTGTCCGCATAGTAAACTTTAGGATATCCGGGATAAAACTTTAGATTTTCCGAATTGCATCAATTGGATAACACCTGAGGTGAAGAAGGATGATAATCAGCCGTAAAGCGAAAGATACCCTGCAAAGATTATGCACGCAATTCCCGGTAGTGGGGATTACGGGCCCCCGGCAGAGCGGAAAAACCACACTGGCAACAAGCGTATTTCCGGATAAAAAGTATATCACCTTCGATGACAGATCCATGAGAGACCTGGCCGCCTCCAACGCAGTGGATTTTCTGATGGCTTTTCCGAACGGAGCGATTCTTGATGAAGCGCAGAAAGTTCCGGAAATATTCGACGCGCTGAAGCTGCTGGCGGACCGGGATCAATGGAAGCCGGGAAAATTCATTCTGACAGGCTCAAGCCAGTTCAGGCTGAAACAGAATATGTCAGACAGCATGGCAGGGCGCGCAGCTTTTCTGAATCTGCTGCCATTCTCCCTTCCGGAACTGACGAGTGCAGAAATCCGGGGAGAAGACGCGTACCGGCTGATTCATCTCGGGATGTATCCGCCGCTGCATGACCCGGACAGGCATTTTATTCCGTATGACTGGTTTGAAAGCTATATCGATACGTATCTGGAAAGAGATGTAAGAGAGCTGATTAATCCGAGCAATCTGGCAACATTCAGGAAGTTTATCCAGGTTTGCGCCGTTCACAGCGGACAGCTGCTGTCCATGGAGAGCATTGCCGGATCGGTCGGAGTATCAGCGCCAACGATCAAGTCCTGGCTGTCCATACTGGAAAAATCGTTTATCATCCATTTTCTGGAACCGGATTCGAACAATCTTGGCAAAACGGTTGTAAAGACGCCAAAGCTGTATTTTGTGGATTCGGGCCTGCTCTGTCACCTGCTTCGCCTGGAAACCAAAGAGGATCTGCTTCTGAGCCGCCATAAAGGGGCCGTTGTTGAAACGTTCGCTGTTTCGGAACTGATGAAACAACGGATGAATGAGGGAAGGAAGCCGAATCTTACATTTTTCCGGGACGATCACGGATTTGAAGTGGATACGATTGCTGACTGGAAGCGCACATTCGCCATAGAGATCAAAAGCGCAAACGCGACGGAAAAAAAGCTTTCAGCCAATACCAGGAAGTATCTGGACCTAAGGAAAGATCACGAAGTCCGGGGCGCCGTGTTTTATCTGGGCGATGTGACGATGACCGTGAACGATACAGCCTATATTTCGTGGAAAGACTGGGGAACATTTGCGGATTCAACCTGAACAAAATCATACCGGGATCAAACAGCCTGAATGACTGGCTGACAGAAAACGCAATACCGGGTCCCCGCCGCGGGGATCCCGCACAACAGCAAGGAGGAAACAGCTTATGTTTGGACGCAGACCGGATGGCAGACGCCTGAAGAAACAGGACCCCATTGTACAGATGACCCCTTACCTGATGCCCATGCGCTGCGACGCGCAGGTGTTCCTGGAGCACAAGGCAGACTTTGAAAAGCTGAGCCGCTATATTGTGGAAAAGACCCGGGAAGGGCAGAAGCTCACCTTCATGCAGATCCTGGTGGCGGCCTATGTCCGCGCCATCAGCAAATACCCGGAGGTGAACCGGTTCATCTTCAACAAGCAGTACTATGTGCGGAACAACTGTTCCGTTTCCTACACGGTGCTGAAGGATCCCCAGGACCATAACAGCAACGAGACCACCGTGCGCATCCTCTTCGATCTGACGGACACCGTGTATGACGTGCGCGACCGGATGAACGCCGCGGTGGAGCAGAGCCGCGCCACCGAGGACGGGGATTTCGTGATCCGGCTGGCCAGCACGCTCCTGTCCATTCCCGGCCTGGCCACGCTGATCGTGACGCTGGTCCGGCTGCTGGACAAATACGGCATTGCACCCCGGGTGCTGATCCGGGAGCTGCCCTTCTACAGCGGCATGTTTATCACCAACAACGGGTCCATCGGCTTGCATCATCCGCTGCATCACATTTATAATTTCGGGGATGTGAGCCTGTTCATCGGCATGGGCAGCGTGCTGAAGGAGGCCTTTGTGGAGCCGGACGGCCGGGCCCGCATGCGCCGGTGGCTGCCGCTGGGCATCACGGCGGACGAACGGGTCTGCTCCGGAGCGCACTACGCCGCCTTCTTCGCGGAAGTTATCCGCCTGCTGGACAATCCGGAGGAACTGGAAACCCCGCCGGAGCAGGTGCGCTTCGAACAGGGCGTGGAATACCATGTGCCGAAGATTTCAGAACAGAAGTGAGAAATGAAACCGTGAACGAGAACCGACAGGACCGGAAAAAGAAACAGATCTGGACAGCCCTGTTTGTCCTTATCAATATTGCCGTCATTGCCGCCACCGCGGTCAATGAGTTTTCAGGGACCCCGGCCGGCGCCTTTCAGTTCGGCTTCACCCGGCGCGCCCTTTTCTTCCTGGGATGCACCGGGCTGTGCCTGGCGGTGCTGCTTTGCGCGGAATCGCTGAAATACCTGCTGATGATGAAGTTTCTCGGCGAGCCGGTTTCCTTCCGCGTCGCTTTTGAAACGGCCGCGCTCGGAAAGTATTACGACTGCATCACCCCCTCCGGCGCCGGCGGGCAGCCCTTCCAGATCCTCTGGCTGCACCGTCACGGCTACTCGGACGGCGCTTCCTCCGCGATGACGATCAGCGGCTACATCACCATGCAGGCGGGGTTCATCCTGCTGGCGCTGGGCGTATTCATCGCCCACCGGTCCGTGGAGCTGGAAGCGATCCGGTATACGGCCTATGTTGGCCTGCTGCTCTTCTCGCTGATTCCCTGCCTGCTGGCTTCCTTTTCCTTCATGCCGAAAACGGTGAAGAAAATCATTACCGCCGCAATTCGCCTGTGCGGACGGCTGAAGCTGGTGAAAAAGCCGGAGGAAGCCACGGAGCAGGTGCTGGGCATGCTGGACAGCTATCACACCAGCTTTTCCGCGATCGCGAAGGATAAAGGAACCCTGCTGTGCCTGCTGGTGCTGTCGCTGATCTACCGCATTGCGCTTTGCAGCATGCCCTACTTTGTGCTGAAGATGTTCGGCGCGCCGGTCAGCTTCCTGCACATTTTTGCCAGCACGATCTATATCTACGCCACCATCTGCCTGGTGCCGACGCCCGGCAACGCCGGGGCGGCGGAAGGTGCCTTCTACCTCGTTTTTTCAGCCATGGGGTCGGAAGGCGTATTCTGGGCCATGCTCATCTGGCGGCTTTTCTGCTATTATTCCTTTATCATCATCGGCGGCGCGGTCTACGGCGTGAACGCGCTGCGCGGCCGGCGCGCTCGGGGAGGGAAACAGGATGGATAAGCTTCAGTCCCTTCACTCGGTCCAGTTTATCGACAACTATTTTCCGGTGATTGACGGCGTGACGGAAACCGTGCATGAATACGCGCGGCATATGGAGCATGCCGTTGTCGTCTGCCCCGCGATGGAAAAGCACTACCTGGAAAAGCACAGCTTTCCCTATCCCCTGCTGACCTCCGCCACAATCCGGGTGCCCTTTTCCCGGTATGCCAGCGCGGTGCCGAAAATAGACCGGGAGCTGGAAGCCGGGATTGCGAAGACGGAACCGGAGATCTTCCATTTCCACAGTCCCTCCCTGCTGGGCAAATACGCGGTTTCCCTGGGGAAGAAAAGGAAGATTCCCGTGGTGGCCACCTTCCATTCCAAGTATTATGACGCGATCCTGGAGTTTACCAAGAGCCGCGCCATTGCGAAAATGGTAACCAATCAGATTGTGAAGGTTTTTGAAAGCTGCGACGAGGTCTGGGCCTGCTCGGAGGAAACGGGGGAAACGCTCCGCTCCTACGGATACAGCAAAGCATACCACGTCATGCCGAACGGAACGGACGTATCGGTTCCGGAAAACATAGAGGAACTGAAGGAGCAAGCCGCGGACCGTTTTCAGCTGCCCAGGGACAAACACATTCTGCTGTTTGTGGGCCAGCAGATCTGGTACAAGAACCAGAAGCTGATCCTGGACACGCTGCGGCTGCTGTGCGACCAGGGAGACGACTACTTCCTGGTCATGGTGGGAACGGGAAAGGACGAGCAGGAGATAGAGCGCTACGCGGCCTCCCTGAAGCTGACAGATCATGTGCGCTTTACCGGCCAGGTCAGGGACCGGGAGCTGCTGAGCGGCGTCTACCGGAACGCGGAACTGCTGTTCTTCCCCTCCGTGTTTGACAACGCGCCGCTGGTCCTCCGGGAAGCGGCGGTGCTGGGCGTGCCGACGCTGGCGGTCGAGGGTTCGAACGCGGCCGGCGCCATCCGGAAGAATGTCAGCGGCTTCACGGCCGCGGCCGATCCGCAGGCAATGCGGGACGAAATCCTCCGGATTTTCACCCGGGAGGATGTGCGGGAAATCGGCCGGAATGCCCGGGAAACCATTCCCCTCTCCTGGGAGAAGCTGATCCCCATGGTGCTTGAACGGTATCAGACGGTCATTGACCGGTATGAAAGGACAAGGTGACTGACTATGGCAGAAGAAAACCGGAAGCCGGAACAGGAGACGCCGGCGAAAGACCGGAGCGAACTGATCCGCACCATCAAATTCGTACTGTTTTCCATCTCCGCCGGCGTGATCGAAATCGGTGTTTTCACCGTTCTGTACGAGCTGCTGCACTGGGAATACTGGGTAGCCTACCTCATCGCCCTGGTGCTCTCCGTGGTGTGGAACTTTACGCTGAACCGGGAATTCACCTTCCGCTCCGCCAACAACGTTCCCGTGGCCATGCTGAAGGTGGCGGCGTACTACGCGGTTTTCACGCCCGTGACCACGATCCTCGGCAACTACCTGGAGGGAAGCTGCGGCTGGAACGGCATGATTGTGACCGTGATGAACATGCTGCTCAACTTTGTCACGGAATACCTGTATGACCGGTTTGTGGTTTTCGGAAAAACCATTGACACCAACAGCCGCGCCCAGGCGCAATCCCGTTCGGAAGGAAAGAAATGACCATGCCATCCCGCTCTCCCCTGCTGTATCGCCTGATCTATCGAGTGATCCGGCTTCTGTCTCCGAAATATAAGCTTTCCGGCACGGAAAACCTGCCGCCGGAACCCTGCGTCATCGTCGGCAACCACTGCCAGATGTACGGCCCCATCGCCGCGGAAATGTACATGCCCCGTCCCCGCTATACCTGGTGCATCGGCGAAATGATGAACCGGAAAGAAGTGCCGGCCTACGCCTTTCAGGATTTCTGGTCCATGAAACCCCGCCGGATCCGGTGGTTCTACCGGCTGCTCAGCCATGTGATCGCGCCGGTAGCGGAATACGTTTTTACCCACGCCCGGACCATCCCCGTCTACCGGGACGCGCGGGTCATGACCACCTTCCGCCAGTCTGTCAAGCGGCTGGAGGAAGGCGCGGACATCGTGATTTTCCCGGAAAAGGCGGAGCCGTATAACGCCATCCTCTGCCGGTTCCAGGAGCACTTTGCGGACCTGGCCGGGCTGTATTACAAACGGACCGGCGCCGCGGTCTGCTTTGTGCCCATGTATACCGCCCCTGCGCTGAAAAGCATCTGCTTCGGGGAGCCGGTCCGGTTCCGCCCGGACGCCCCGGCAGCGGAGGAACGGGCGCGGATCTGCAGCGAGCTGGCCGCGTCCATTACCGCCATGGCCACCGCCCTGCCCCGGCACACCGTGGTGCCCTACCTGAACATTCCGAAAAAACAGTACCCGATGAACACGGACCAATAGCCAAAGGATATAACTGAACGCTTCGGCGTTCTTTTTTGATGCGGTGATTCCTGCTTTTTCCCTGTATTGGCGCAAAGAAATCTCTTTCGCGGTGTTGACAAGGATATAAAAGCGTGCTATAACATCTCCTATAAAACAGATAGGTTATCTGTGATTTGGAGATGAAGTGAGATGCGGTTCCCCTTCCCCGGTGAACGATGTTGACCCGGCAGACGGCAGCACGAAACACTGATATATATATTGAGAGGAGCATGACAGACCGTGAAAACATATGACAGGATCACCGACCTGATCGGGGGAACCCCGCTTTTAAAACTGACAAACTACAACCGGCTCAATTCGCTTGGCGCAACCATATACGGCAAGCTGGAATACTTCAACCCCGCCGGCAGCGTGAAGGACCGGATCGCGAAGGCCATGATTGACGACGCGGAAGCCAAGGGCATCCTGAAGCCCGACTCCGTGATCATTGAGCCCACCAGCGGCAACACCGGCATCGGCCTGGCCGCGGTGGCCGCGGCCCGCGGATACCGCATCATCCTGACCATGCCGGAAACCATGAGCATTGAACGGCGCAACCTGCTGAAAGCCTACGGAGCCGAACTGGTGCTGACCGAAGGCGCGAAGGGCATGAAGGGCGCCATCGAGAAAGCCCATGAAATTGCCGCGGAAATTCCCCACAGTTTCATTCCCAGCCAGTTCACCAACGTGGCCAACCCGGAAGCGCACCGCCGGACCACCGGTCCCGAAATCTGGGAGGACACGGACGGAAAGGTGGACATCTTCGTGGCAGGCGTCGGCACCGGCGGAACGATTTCCGGCGTCGGACAGTACCTGAAGGAAAAGAACCCCGCCGTCCGGATCGTGGCGGTGGAACCCGCAGGATCTCCCGTGCTTTCCCAGGGCACATCCGGACCGCACAAAATACAGGGCATCGGCGCGGGGTTTGTACCGGACACGCTGGACACCGCGGTCTATGACGAGATTATCGCCGTGGATAACGAGGACGCGTTTGACACCGGCCGGACCCTGGCCCGGAAAGAAGGCCTGCTGGTGGGCATCTCCTCCGGCGCGGCGGTGTGGGCCGCCACCGAACTTGCGAAACGCCCCGAGAACAAGGGAAAGATCATTGTAGCCCTGCTGCCGGATACCGGCGAGCGCTACCTGTCCACCCCCATGTTCTCCGATTAATGATGAAAAGGAAGTACTGACCATGAATTCTGCAGCACGCCTCCTGAGCCGCCGGCATTCCCTTTCCGGAACGGTGATCCGCCGTCCCGTATCTGCCGCTGCCTCCGAAGGCATGCGCTGCTGTCTGTGTTGTAATTGAAACACAGGCGGCCGATCAATATCAGCGTCAGGAAGACTGAATCCCGCCTGTTCCCGATCCGCGCGAAGCGGCCTGAGAACAAGGCGGGATTTCTTTATACCTGCGCCGGAAAAGAAGAGGTGGTTTTATGATCGATGATATGGAAAGCATTACCGCGAAGCTTTGCTCCTTCGCCCGCGCTTACCATTCCAATCACGAGAAGAACAAGATTTTTGACGATTACCTTGCCTATGACCTGATGGGCAAGGAGGAATATGACGAGATCGGCCAGCTGATCGAGCACGAATATGACAAAACCCGTTTCGACCTGGCCTACAACTTCAGCGGAAAAAGAATCTGAACCGGTACATATCCCCCATTCCCCTTTCCCGGGCCGCCTTTGCGGAGCGGGAACTGACCCGGTTTACCTGGCAGCGGGGCGAATGCCAGTACGTCATCTGCGGCGCCGGGATGGATACCTTCGCCTTCCGGAACGACAACCCCAACATCCGGATCTTTGAAATTGACCATCCGGACACCCAGCGCTACAAGCTGGAAAAGATCCGGTCGCTGGAATGGAACATCCCGGCCAACGTCCGCTATGTGGCGGTGGACTTCGCGAAGGACGACATGGCGGCGGAGCTGAAGAAAGCGGGATACGATCCCGCCGCCCCCTCCTTCTTCGCGATCCTGGGGGTGACCTATTACCTGACGCTGCCGGTTTTTGAGGAGACGCTGGAAAAGATCGGCGCCATTTCCTCCTTCGGCAGCAAGCTGGTTTTCGATTTCCCGGATGATACCACGTTTGCGCCCGGCACGGCGGAACGGGTACACCGGCTGTCGGAAATCACCCGGTCCCTGGGCGAGGAAATGCAGCACGGCTACGCCCTGTCCGAGGTATCGGAAGCCCTGGAGCGGCACGGATTCCTGCTGGACGAGCACAACTCCCCCGAAAGGATCCAGAAACGGTTCTTTGACGGCCGGGCCGACGGCCAGCAGGCCTTTGAGAACATTCACTTTATCCTGGCCAAAAAGGGAGACCGGTTCAACGACAGCTATTACCTGTACATCTGATCCCGCAAAGGAACCGGATTGCAGCATTGAAATGAAGGAGAAAAAGCCATGGAGAGGATTGCCAGTTTTTCCGTGAACCATGACCGGCTGGACAAAGGGATGTATATCTCCCGCGTGGACGGGGACGTGGTCACCTACGATATCCGGATGAAAAAGCCCAACGGCGGCGACTATCTGGGCAACGGCGAGCTGCACACGTTTGAACACCTGTTCGCCACCTACGCCCGGAACAGCGCTTACCGGGACAGCGTGATCTATGTGGGGCCCATGGGATGCCGCACCGGCTTCTACCTGCTGCTGCGGGACACGGTCAGCGGGGAGGACGCGATCAGCCTGGTCCGGGAGTCCTTTGCCTTCATCGCGGCGTTCGAAGGGGAGATTCCCGGAGCGAAACGGCAGGAATGCGGAAACTGGCTGGAGCACGACCTGGCCGGCGCCCGCCGGACCGCCGCGGATATGCTTGACGTCCTGCGGGACTGGAAAAAAGA
>CAMJXZ010000128.1 GCA_946409855.1 uncultured Clostridia bacterium
GCGGTTACTTCGGCCGCATCATGGAACTGTCCGACAAGTACAAGACCATGGGCGTCCGCACCAACGCCGATACGCCCCATGACGCCCAGCAGGCCGCGGCCTTCGGCGCGCAGGGCATCGGTCTGTGCCGCACCGAGCACATGTTCTTCGATCCCGCCCGCATCGGCGCGTTCCGCGAGATGATCTGCTCCGAAACCAAGGAAGAACGCGAAGCTGCCCTGGCCAAGATCGAGCCCATGCAGCAGAGCGACTTTGAGGGCCTGTTCGAAGCGCTGGGCGGCTATCCCGTCACCATCCGCTTCCTGGATCCGCCGCTGCACGAGTTCGTGCCCACCGAAGAGGCCGATATCGAAGCGCTGGCGCAGACCCAGGGCAAGACCGTGGAATACATCAAACAGATCATTTCCGACCTGCATGAGTTCAACCCGATGATGGGCCACCGCGGCTGCCGTCTGTCTGTCACCTATCCCGAAATCGCCGTCATGCAGACCCGCGCCGTCATCAAGGCCGCGCTGGCTGTCCAGGCCCGCCATCCCGAATGGCACGTGGTGCCCGAGATCATGATCCCACTGATCGGCGAAGTCAAGGAATTCAACTTCGTCAAGAAGATCGTCGTGGCCACCGCCGATGAAGTGATCAGCGCTTCCGGCCTCCAGCTGGAATATGAAGTGGGCACCATGATCGAAGTGCCGCGCGCCGCGCTGACCGCGGACGATATTGCCAAGGAAGCTGACTTCTTCTGCTTTGGCACCAACGACCTGACCCAGATGACCCTGGGCTTCAGCCGTGACGACTCCGGCAAGTTCCTGCCGGCGTACTACCAGAACAAGATCTACGAATCCGATCCCTTTGCCCGCCTGGATACCGTTGGCGTCGGCAAGCTGATGCGGATGGCGGTGGATCTGGGCCGCGCCACCAACAAAACGCTGCACTGCGGCATCTGCGGCGAGCACGGCGGCGATCCGTCCTCCATCGAATTCTGCAACGAGATCGGTCTGGACTATGTCTCCTGCAGCCCCTTCCGCGTCCCGATCGCCCGTCTGAGCGCCGCCCAGGCCGCGATCAAGGCCAAGAAGAAGGATGAGGATTTCCGCAAGGCCGCCGAGGCTGAGATCAACGCCACCGTCGAAACAGCCAAATCCGCGCTGAAAGACGCCGCTGACAAATTCTCCTCCATCGCCGAAGCCGCCGGCGCCGAACTGAAAGATTTGGCGCAGGCCAGCTTCAAATCCATCCTGGCCGGCTGGGAAGAAGCCAAAAAGACCTTCAACAACGAACGCAAATAATCACATAATCTGACAGAAAAGGCGCGCCCCGAAAAGGGACGCGCTTTTTTGTGGATACAGGACGCTTCGCGTCAGGCATAACCGGCTCATAAACCGGAAGAAATCAGTGCTTTTCAATGGATCAGGAACGCGGAACGCGCCCCTGGATCGGGCGTTATGCGGAAGGAGCCAAATGACGCGGCGCCGGCTCGTTTATTTTCCCTGATTAAATCTGATCCTTGTTTCCTGCTGATTCCACTGCCCGTTCAGCCACTGGATCCTCGCTTTCACGTACGCGCCGATATCCCGCGCCGGTCCCAGCTTCCAGGAGGCGTTTTCCAGGTCTCCTTCCAGGCTTTCCGCTTCCTCCGTCACCCGGTCCGCCGCCGCTTCCAGCACGCCACCGGCGGACAGTCTGCGCCATTTGTCCATGACGATCTTCCGGAAGCCCTCCAGCCGCATCGCCAGGATATACCAGCTGTTGGAACGGTCCCACCCGTCTGTCCAGAGTTTCTGGAAGGTAGATGCGTAATACCCGGCTTTCGGGTCTTCGGTATAGCCCCAGTTGAAATCCCACGGCGCCAGAAAGGTCAGTTCCGGGTAAATGCTGTTTTCCGTAAAATCCACCGCCAGGAAGAAGTTGCCCGCGCCGACGTCGTAGTTCTGCACCAGTTCTTCCAGGATCACCATATTCGCCAGCGATTCCAGGTCCATCACGGCGTCGACGGCTTCCAGCGCCGTCCCGTAGACCCCGTCGGCCGGAACCGCCTGATTCTCTTCATCCAGCATAAACGGTCGGTCGTGAACAGACGCTTCGTAGAGGATCGTGAATACGCCGTCCAGATACCGGTGAATGAACTCTTCCTGCGCTTTGGACCACGTATCGCTTTTGATGCTGTAATTCCTCGCGGGGATCTTCCGGCTCAGCCCGGCGATATCCCGGACCTCTTCCTTTTCCGCCAGGGTAAAATACGGGTGCTCGTCCGACGCGTAATTGTCCATCTCCAGCAGATACCCGACCCGCGTCCCGGTTTCCCCTTCCTCCGGCTCGTATACACTGATCCGCCCCTTGGCGGCCTGGTTCTGCTCGCACAGCAGATAGACGCCGGCGAACGTCCCGTTCATATACAGGTTCACAAACGCGCAGTCGCTGCTGTAATACTTCCCCTCAAAGATTGTCCGGGCGAGCTCAAAGCCCATATAATCCGGCACCAGGTTCCAGGACGAACGGAGCAGCACCCAGCTTTTATAGGCTTTCCCGCCGTGCAGCCCCAGCAGGTTTTGCTTTTTGTCAAATTTGATGCGATAGGGCTTCTCGTAATCATTCGCCGTGGAATTGCCGCGCACCCGGATGGCGCCAACGGCGGTCAGCCGCATCTCCTCCGGGCATTTGAAGACGTTGACCACTGCCGGGACATATTCTTCCTTGGAAAGCACCTTCTGCCGGTCCAGGGTGGTCACATAGATGCAGGGATGGCTTTTCTTTTTGGCGATGGCGTTCATCACCGGCTCAATCCTGCCCAGGCGCTCCTCGTACTGCCGGAGCACCTCCGGAATCTCCTCTTGCGCAAGGCAGCGGAGCCCCGGCCCGCAGCCCGCCGTCAGCAGCGCCAGCAGCAGGGCCATGCAGATACGGGGAAAAATGTGAGACCTCATAAGCCTTTCCTTTCCGCGTGAACGGTTCCGCCCCCGGGCGCATTGCGCCTTCGTCACCCGATCAGAAGCACCACCGGCTCTCCGGCGGAAGCGATCATGCCCTCTTCCACAAAGACTTCCTTCCCGGTCAAAAGATCCGTGTATCTGCCTTCCGGGAGCCCGGCGTCCATGAGCCCGTTCTTTCCCTTGAGGCTCACAAAGGCCAGCAGCTTTTTCTCATCCTGCTCATAGCAGACCCGCACCCAGTCGTTGGGCAGCGCCTGCAGGGAATATGCGCCCTGATCCAGGATCTCATTCTTCTTGATCTCGCTCAAAGAACGGATGAGGTTCGTCAGCGCGGGTTCGCCGTTCCTTTCCACAGGGTCCGCGTCGAACAGCCCGGGCCGGTGGACCGGCTCCCACTCCTGCCCGTCATACACCAGCGCCGTTCCTTTTTGCAGGAAGTTGAACACCAGCCAGTTGAGCCGGGCCTTCCGGTCCGGGATCAGGAAAGCGGCCCGGGGGCGGTCATGGTTTTCCAGGCACCTGAGCTTGACATAATTCTCCGGGTAAATGCATTCCTGCCGTTCCAGCGCCCGAATATAGTCCGCAAGGGTTTCCTCCCCTTTCAGGTATCTGCGGTAATCGCCGTATACGTCATAATCGTAGCAGATGTCGAAGGCCTGGTACATTTCCGCGTCGCTGTGGCAGATCACGCCGTGATTGCGGTTGTAGCGGACGAACTCGGATTCCACGGTTTCCGCCAGCCAGATGCAGCCCGGCCGCACCTCTTCCACCGCCCACCTGGCGTCCAGCCAGAAGTCAAGCGGCACCATCGGCGCGACGTCACAGCGGAAGCCGTCCACGATGCGCGCCCACTGTTTGAGGGTTTCGATCAGGTACTCCCGCAGGTCCTGGCTGTTAAAGTCCAGGTCGATGATGTCCGACCAGTCCCCCACGTGATTGCCGAAGCTGCCGTCCTCTTTCCGGTAGAACCAGTCCGGATGCTGGCGGACCAGGACGGAATCCGGCGAGGTGTGATGAAAGACCACGTCAATCATCAGCTTCATGCCCAGCCGGTGGATTTCATCCGCCAGGCGCTTGAAATCCTCCAGCGTCCCGTATTCCGGGTTGACCGCGCGGTAATCCGAAATCGCGTAGGGCGACCCCAGGGTCCCCTTGCGCTTGACCTTCCCGATGGGATGGATCGGGAGCAGCCAGATCATATCCGCGCCCAGCGCTTTGATGCGGGCCGCGTCCCGGCGCACGGCCTCAAAGCTCCCGCCGTGATTGCGGACAAAAACCGAATAGATCGTCATATTTCTCAGGCTCATCTTCATACCTCCCGCTGATGCATTTTCTTTTGCTTTTTTCATTATATCATTCCGGCACCCGGATGTACAGCATCATTTTTTTCATTTGACAATGCATAATGGTATTCCTTCCGCCGCAGTTTGTGATATAATGCTTATGTGATATGTCCTTGTGTTCTCACTTATGTTAAAAGGAATTGCGGCAAATGAACCGACTGACAAAATGCCTCCTTCTTCTGATCCTGATTTCTGCCCTGCTTTTGCAGTCCGCGCTGGCCGTCTCATTCCCCTTGCGGCAGGGGGATAAAGGGCAGGATGTGCTGGCCCTCAAGAACCGGATGTACGAGCTGCATTATTTCCGTTCCACCAAGTTCAGCACCGTCTACAACGAGACCACCGCCGAGCGCGTGCGCCAGCTGCAGCAGCAGAACGGCCTGCCGCAGACCGGGGAGGTCGACGAGGCGCTCTGGAACCTGATCTTCTCCTCCGACTGCCTCTCCGCCGACGATCCGCCTAAGGCGGCGGAAACGGCCGATGCCGTTGAGGCGGACGCGCCTTCCGCCCCGCTCCCCGAAAACGTCCACGCCCCCTTCCCGGTGCCCGGCGCCCCGGAAAGAAACGAGCAGGGCTTCCTGACCGCGGATGACGAATACGTTGTCACGGACGAAAGCAGCGGTTTCTGGGCGTATCTGTCCGACACATTGCAGGTGGTCATCCGGCGTTTTGAAGATCCCTCGCAAAAGATCATCTGGTTCCAGACGGATGTCCGCACCGCCGGTGAAGAGCGGATCACCCCTCTGCTCACCGGCGGCTCCTGGCAGCAGCCCCGGAAGATCGCACGGGCCGCCCAGGCCGTCCTCGCGTTTTCGGACGATTTTTACAGCTACCGCAAATACAACAAATACACCGTCGGCATCGAGATCCGGGACGGGAAAATCATTTCAGACAAGACAAAAAAGCCCACCTCCAGCGGCTTTCCGAAGCTGGAAAATCTGGCCTGCTTTCCGGACGGCAGCATGAAATGCTATAACGCCCAGGACCATACCGCCCAGGAATACCTCGACATGGGGGCCGAAAACGTACTGGCCTTCGGGCCGATCCTGGTGACAAACGGGCAGCTGGGCGAGCACATGCGGGCCACCCAGGAAGAAGCGAAGCAGTACGGCTATTACCACTACCGCGAGCCCCGCTGCGCGCTGGGCATGGTTGCTCCCGACCATTACATCGTGCTGACCGTGAACGGCCGCCAGACCAAATCGAAGGGCGCGTATCTGGACTGGCTGGCCTGGAAGATGCTGGAACTGGGGGCGCAGGAAGCCCTGAACCTGGACGGGGGCGGCACTGTCGCGCTGCTCTTCATGGGTGAATCCATCAACGTCAAAGCCACGACCTCCCGCAACACCTCTCACCTGATGAGCTTCGGCACCTCCGAACTGGTGCCTGTTCAATAAAAGATGATCCAAAATGAACTGGAGGGAAACAAGATGATCGCCATTGCCTGTGACCACGGCGCGGTCGCGCTGAAGAAAGAAATCGAGCAGATGCTGGATGAGATGGGCCTTGCCTACCAGGATTTCGGCACCGACAGCTCCGCTTCCGTGGACTATCCCGTATACGCCGAGAAGGCCGCCCGGGCCGTGACCAGCGGCGAATGCGACCGGGGGATCCTCCTGTGCGGCACCGGCCTTGGCATGTCGCTGGCCGCCAACAAGGTCCGCGGCATCCGCTGCGCGCTGTGCGGGGACTGCTTTTCCGCCGAGATGTCCCGCCGCCACAACAACGCCAACATGCTGGCCCTGGGCGCTCGCGTCATCGGACCGGAGCTGGCCAAGATGATCACCCGCATCTTCCTCACCACCGAATTTGAAGGCGGCCGTCACGCCCGCCGGGTCGGCATGATCGACACCCTGGACCAGGGCGGCACCCTGAACGAATAAGGCGTATATTGCGGAAAGGAAAACGAGCATGAAAGAATACAAGCTGGTCTATCTGAACAAAGGGCTGTCCCTCTCCCGCGAGAAAGACCTGGAAAAAGCGGAAGACATCGTCAACCAGTACGTCGGCCAGGGCTGGACGCTGCAGCAGGTGGCGGCCCCCGCGGACGGCGCCGGCGCGCTGATCGGCGTGTTCTATAAGGAAAGCAAGCTGTGATCCGCCGGACAGCGCTTTGAATCAATCCGGTCACAGCAGGCTGCTGAACGGTCGGCGGCTTGCCATCCATTCAAGAAAACGGGATACCGCAGCGAAGGCGGCATCCCGTTTTATATGCTGTTATTGACCGGATCAGAACTGAAGCTTTTCTTCCAGGAAGGCTTTCAGCCCGCTGATGGGCAGCCGGATCTGCTCCATGCTGTCGCGGTCGCGGATGGTGACCGTCTGGTCCTCCTGGGTCTGGAAATCGACCGTGATGCAGAAGGGGGTGCCGATCTCGTCCTCGCGGCGGTAGCGCTTGCCGATGGAGCCGGTATCGTCGTAGTCGACGGAGAAGTACTTGGTCAGTTCCGTGTACACTTCCGTCGCCAGGTCGCCCAGCTTGTTCTTCTGCAGCGGGAGCACGGCGGCCTTGAAGGGCGCCAGCGCCGGGTGCAGGTGCAGCACCACGCGGGTATCGTTCTCGCCCACCAGCTCTTCGTCATAGGCGTTGCAGAGGAAGGCCAGGGCCATGCGGTCCGCGCCCAGGGAGGGCTCGATCACATAGGGGATAAAGCGCTCGCCGCTGGTCGGGTCGATGTATTCCAGGTTCTGGCCGGACACTTCCTGATGGCGGCCCAGGTCGTAATCGGTACGGTCCGCCACGCCCCACAGCTCGCCCCAGCCGAAGGGGAAGAGGAACTCAAAGTCCGTCGTGGCCTTGGAATAGAAGGCCAGCTCTTCCTTGGAATGGTCGCGCAGCCGGAGGTTTTCTTCCTTAATGCCCAGCGCGAGCAGCCAGTCCCGGCAGAAGGAACGCCAGTAATTGAACCATTCCAGGTCCTCGCCGGGCTTGCAGAAGAACTCCAGTTCCATCTGCTCGAACTCGCGGATGCGGAAGATGAAGTTGCCGGGGGTGATTTCGTTGCGGAAGGATTTGCCGATCTGCGCGACGCCCATGGGCAGCTTCTTGCGGGTGGTGCGGACGATGGACTTGAAGTTGACGAAGATGCCCTGCGCCGTTTCGGGCCGCAGATAGATCTCGTTGGAGGAATCCTCCGTCACGCCCTGATGGGTCTTGAACATCAGGTTGAACTTGCGGATGCCCGTAAAGTCCTTCTTGCCGCAGGTGGGGCACACGATGTCGTGTTCGGCGATGAAGGTTTCGTACTGTTCGTTGGTCCAGCCGTCCGCCTGGATCTCTTCCCCATGGGCCTTCCCGTAGTCCTCGATCAGCTTGTCGGCGCGGAAGCGGGCCTTGCAGGCTTTGCAGTCCATCAGCGGATCGTTGAAAGTGCCGACGTGGCCGCTGGCTACCCAGACCTGCCGGTTCATCAGGATGGCGCTGTCCAGCCCGACATTGTATTTGCTTTCCTGGACGAATTTCTTCCACCAGGCCTTTTTGACGTTGTTCTTGAATTCCACGCCCAGCGGGCCGTAATCCCACGCGTTGGCCAGGCCGCCGTAAATCTCGCTGCCGGGATAGACGAAGCCGCGGTTTTTGCAAAGGGCTACCAGCTTATCCATGGTCAATTTTTCACTCATAAAAACGAAAACCTCCTTGCCGCTGCCTTTCAACAGCCTTTTGTATCTTAGACGCTTCCACCTGTTTTGTCAAGCTGAAAATCATCGTTCCGCGCCGCCGGAGCCTGACCGGTTTGTATCCCCGTTTCGCTTTCAGAAAAAACAGGCTTCTCTTTTCAGAAAAGCCTGTATCCGTTACCGCCGGCTTGCCTGAATCCGGGCGAGCGCCCGTTTCAGCTTGGCCTCCGCGATCGCGTACTCGTGGTCCCGCTTGGACAGCTTCTTCAGCTGTTCTTCCGCGGTATTCTGCGCGCGCCTGGCGCGTTCGATATCGATCTCGTCCTGCCATTCGAAGGTAGTCGCGAGAACACGCACCGTATTGTCGTTCACGCTGAGCAGGCCGCCGTTGCAGACGCCGCTTCTTTCAGTTCCGTCCGCTTTGGTCACCTTTGCTTCCCCGATGCCCAGCGGCGCTGCGTAATCAATATGATGCGCCAGGATGCAAACATCCCCGTTGACGGTGCGCAGGATGATGCTCTCGGCATCCTCGTCCAATACCATCCGGTCCGGCGTGACAATCTGCAGATGAAAGGTGGCCATGCTTATTCACCCTTCCTGGCTTTGGCAACCGCCTCGTCGATCGTGCCCACAAACAGGAAAGCGCTTTCCGGCAGGTCGTCGTGCTTGCCTTCGATGATCTCCTTGAAGCCGCGGTTCGTCTCCTTGAGGGGAACGTACTTGCCCTCCATGCCGGTGAAA
>CAMJXZ010000129.1 GCA_946409855.1 uncultured Clostridia bacterium
CTGCAGGATCAGCTTTATGTCCGTTTCAATCAGTACTGACCATGAAAAAAACTTTCAGAAATTTTGTAATCTTTTGCTGCCACTTACCCGGATACATGCGTATCAATTGGTGAATAGGAAGACTTGCGGTGCACCAAGTTTACCTGCTTCCCGGATCAGCCCCGGCGCTGATCTGATTCACCATGCGAAAAGGAGATGATACACATGTCAAACGGGTTGAACCGTCGCCTGCCTTTGAATTCTCCTGAATCCCACGAGGAGGAACAGGTATACGTCTTTTCAGACGGCGACGAAATGCTCCGCAAATTGCCGATGAATACCTTTCTGTATTCAAGCAAGGAAAACACGAGGCACAGGATGGCTATTATTACCGAATTCCACATAGAAGACCAGGAAAACTGGGACAGCAATGTCCGCTCTTTTCCGGATTATGACGTCTTCTATCTGTCCGGGTATTCCAGGGCGTTCATGCTGGAAAACCCGCAATACGGCGTCCCTGTGCTGCTGGTGTATTCCTATGAAAACGACCGCGCGATGAACGTCGTTTTCAAACGGGATATTTCTCTGGACCCGCACCTGCAGGGGAAAATCAGGCCAGGGCAGTACTTTGACCTGATCACTCCCTACGGATACGGCGGATTTTTCGGCAATATCTCCGACTGGCGCCGTTTCAACGAAGTTTATGCCGCTTACTGCAGCAGCCAGCATTACATCTGTGAGTTTGTCCGCTTCAGCCTGTTTACGGACTACCATCAGCATTACGCGGGCGAGGTGGAAGCCAGAACCCACAACGTGGTCCGCTCGCTGACCATGCCGCTGGATGAGATGTGGATGGATTTCAGGCAGAAAGTGCGCAAAAACGTAAAAAAGGCCCAGTCCAATCAGCTGGAAATCCTCATCGAATCCGGCACCGATCACCTGAATGACTTCCTGAAAATCTACTACGTCACCATGACCCGCTCTGAAGCGAATAAGAGCTACTATTTCTCGAAGGACTTCTTCCGTACGCTGGCCGGCATGAAGGATAACATCATGTTCTTTTACACCCTGTATGAGGGCAGGATCATTTCAGCCGAGCTGGTGCTGTACGGCACGGAAAACTGCTATTCCTTCCTGGGCGGCACGGACGACAATTACTTCCATCTCCGCCCGAATGATTTCCTCAAATACGAGATCATCAAATGGGCGAAAGAAAAAGGGCTGAAGAACTTTGTGCTGGGCGGCGGCTACGGTTCGGACGACGGCATCTTCCAGTACAAGCAGGCGCTGGCGCCGCACGGCGTGGTGGACTTCTTCATCGGAAGGAACATTTTCAAACAGGACATTTATGATCAACTGGTAAAACTCAGCGGCGTTGATGCCGGCAATACAACATTTTTCCCGGTCTACAGGAGTTAAGGTGGATGGGCGCCCCAATCTGTCCCGTACGTCCGTCCTCCTTTCCCCTGCCCCGCCGGGTCACTGCGCTCCTTGTTCTATTCAAACTGGGAGCGCCTGTGCTGTTTATGAATACCGTACGGCAGTCGGGCAGATGGAACCGAAGCATCCCTGAAAGGACGGCGGGTGGCTGATCAGTAGTCCATCCCCCATCACCCGCAACAGACAAAAGAGGTTAGCTATGCAGACATCAGACGCCAAAGAGATTGTTCAGAAAATGCAGAAAATCGTGTACGGCATTCTCTGCGATATTGATGATTTCTGCAAGGAAAGAAACATCCAGTACTATCTCTCCGGGGGCACAGCCCTGGGCGCCGTCCGGCATCACGGGTTCATCCCCTGGGATGACGACGCCGATATCATGCTCCCCCGGAAGGAATACGACCGCTTCATCCGCGAGTTTACGGAAGCTTATTCAGGCAAATACGGGATCGGCGAAATTACGGTCGACCCGGAATGGAACTTCCAGTACGCCAGGATCTGGGACCTGCATTCCAGGGTGATTTCCGAAAACCTGGGCTGGATGGACGTAGGCATTGCCATCGATGTGTTTCCGATTGACGGGCTGCCGGAAAACGGGCTGGTACGGAAGATCTATTACGGCCGCATCCGGCTGCTCAGCTTTCTGGCGAACACCTGCATCAAAAAGAAATTCATGGATGCGGAAAAACTGCGTTTCCTCAAAACGCTGATCCAGGCCGCGGTCAAGCCTTTCGGCGCCCGTTTTTTCGTCAAAAAAATGGACCGGCTGGCGCGTAAGTATGATTTTGACAAATGCCGCCTCGTTGGTGTCAGCCTCGCCGCGCATTACGGTTCCAGGGAAACCATTCCGCGTACTCATATGGAAACGGCGGTATATGTCCCGTTCGTGGACAGGGAACTCCCTGTGCCCGCGGGATATGACGTGTACCTTTCCAACCTGTACGGCGATTATATGACCATCCCCAAGGACGCCCAGGAAAACGGTTACAGCCATCTGGATCACTGGACCGTGATCTTCGGCGATGAGGAATCAAGCGCTGCGGCCCCGTCCGCAGCGGAAAACTGAGGAGCTGCTGCTGTTATGGAAGAGTTGTCCAGGCAATACGGAACGGAGAAACGCCAGCAGGAACTGCTGGATATTCTGAAAGACGTCGATGTCATATTCCGGCAGAATCACATCGTTTACAGCCTCAGCGGGGGCTCGCTGATCGGGGCGCTCCGGCATCAGGGGTTTATCCCGTGGGATGACGACGTGGACATCATGCTGGACCGCGCTGATTTTGACCGCGCATGCGCGCTGATGTCGGAAGACCGGCCGGATTGCGTCTATGGTCTGCGCCGGGAACACTGGGTCTACCGCATCCACCGGAAAGACAGCCGGGATCCGGATGACGCGGCTATCGATCTGTTTGCGGTCGATCACTGTCCCGATTCCGCTTTGATGCGGAAGCTCAAAGTGTTTCTGATCAAAACGCTGCAGGGGATGCTCAAGCCTGTGGTCCGTGAAGAAGGAAAGTCTTTCCTTTACAGGCTGTGTCTCCGCGTCACCCATATCATGGGCCTCCCTTTTTCTTCTGAAACCAAATTCCGCTGGTATGACGCCGTATCCCGGATCGGCAATAAAAAGCCGACCCAGTACGTCGGCATCTACGATGACCCTTTCAAGAATCTCCATTTGCGCTATGTCAGCACCCTGATGGACCGGGTCGAGCCGCATGTGTTTGAAGATACCGAACTGCCCATCACCGCGGAATACGACAATTATCTCACCACGCAGTTTGGCGATTACATGACGCCCCCGCCTGAAGCGGAACGGGTATCCCCCCACAACATCTGACGGAGTAAATCGATGGCTAATATCGCGCTCATCATCGCCGGCGGTTCCGGCAACCGTATGCGCCAGGATATCCCCAAGCAATTCATCACAGTCAATGAACGGCCGGTCATCGTCTACACACTGGAAGCATTTGAGCAGCATCCTGAAATTGACGCGATCGCCGTCGTCTGCATTGAGGGCTGGGAACAGGTGCTTTGGGCCTATGCCAGGCAGTTCAACATCAACAAGCTCAAAACGGTCGTCCCCGGCGGGCAAAATGGACAGGGCTCCATCCGCAACGGGGTATTTGCATTGGAAAAGCAGTTTCAGCCCGACGATATCGTGCTGATCCACGACGCTATCCGGCCGATGGTTTCCGCGGAGATCATTTCCGATAATATCCGGGTGGCGCGGAAATACGGAAACGCCATCACGGTTATCCCCTGCGCGGAAGCGATGCTGGAGACCGACGACGGCATCATCTCCACCGGCAGTTATCCAAGAGACCGACTCAAACGCACGCAGACGCCCCAGGCATTCTACCTGCGCGACATCTGCGGCCTGCATCGAAGAGCCCTGGAAGCGGGCATTACCAATTCCATCGCTTCCTGCACCCTGAAAATCGAAATGGGCGAACAGGTCTTTTTTTCCACAGGCTCCGAAAAGAATATCAAGCTGACCACGGTCGAGGACATCGACATCTTCAAGGCGCTGCTGGCGGCAAAACGTTCGGACTGGCTGAAGGACTGAGGAACATGCGGATTTATGAATGCAGGCAGTGGCTGGAAGCGCTGGATGAAGTGATCGGCGTTTGTCCGTCTCTTTCGCGTTTATCCCAAAAAACCATCCTGATCACCGGCGCCACGGGCCTTGTCTGCTCCCCCGTCGTGGATCTGCTGATGCGGTATAACGATACGCATTCGGCCGGCATCCGGATCCTGATCGCGGGACGCGATCCAAAGAAGGTCATGGACCGCTTCGGCGTGATCTCCGGGAACGGATCTGTTCGCTTTGTCCCGTTTGACGCCGCCAGGCAGGAGCAGCCGCTTTGCCTGTCCTGCGATTATATCATTCACGGCGCCAGCAACTCGTCGCCGGACATGATCGTCCGGGAACCGGTGGAGACGATGCTCAGCAACATCCTGGGGCTCAAAACCCTTTTGGACTGCGCCCGGCGCTGCGGTGCCGCGCGGCTTTTGTATGTTTCCAGTTCGGAGGTATACGGCCAGAAAGAAACAAGCAAGCCCTACAGCGAGGATCAGTACGGATATATCGATCTGCTGAATCCGAGGAGCTCCTATTCCATGGGCAAGCGCGCGGCGGAAACGCTCTGCGCCAGCTACGAAGCCGAGTACGGAGTCAAATCCGTGATCGTCCGTCCCGGTCATATCTACGGGCCGACCGCCTCCCTGTCGGACCGGCACGTTGCTTCCGTCTGGGCCTGTGCGGCTGCCCGCGGCGAAGACCTCGTGATGAAAAGCGACGGCGCGCAGATCAGGAGCTACTGCCATTGTCTGGACTGCGCGTCGGCCATCCTGACGGTCCTGCTCTGCGGGGAAAGCGGCTGCGCATACAACATTTCCAATCCGGATTCTGTCATCAGCATCCGGCAGATGGCGGAATACCTGAGCCGGGCCGGCGGTGTGCGGCTTGAGATACAGGCGCCGTCTCAGGATGAAAAAAAAGCCTTCAACCCCATGATGAATTCTTCCCTGGAAAGCGGGAAGCTGCAATCGCTGGGCTGGACCTGCCGCTTCGGCGCGGAGCGCGGCTTCACGGATACGCTCGCCGTATTGAAAGAAATGCTCCGGGACGAATCGCCGGCCAGCCCCGTTTAATCTTAAGAAAGGCGCACCAGAACAGGATAACGCTATGAAGACAGTATATACATGCTTTTGCACGGATGTGATCCACGAAGGCCATCTGAATATTATCCGCGAAGCGCAGAAGCTGGGCGAAGTGACGGTCGGCGTCCTTGCGGACGAAGCCAGCGTCCGCTATAACCGGTTTCCCGTAATCAGCCTGGAAGAAAGGATCAGCCTCGTCCGCGGCATTCCGGGCGTGGCCCATGTGGTCGTCCAGAACGACATCATGTACCATGAGGTTTTTGAAAAACTGCACCCGGATTATATCGTGCACGGGGACAACTGGTCGCTGCCCTCCATGCAGGCGATCCGGAAAAACATCCTGCAGCTGATCGAACGATACGGCGGTCAGCTGGTCGAAATCCCCTATACCTACAGCGAACAGATCCAGCGGATCGACCGGCAGATCACGGCAAAGCTGGCCATGCCGGAACTGCGCAGGGGACGTCTCAAAAAGCTATTGAACATGGTGCCCATCGTCAAGACCATTGAGGTGCACAGCGGCCTGACCGGGCTGATCGCCGAAAAAACGGTGGTTGCCAACGGGGAGGCGATCGACCAGTTCGACGCCATGTGGATATCCTCCCTCTGCGACAGCACCGAAAAGGGAAAGCCGGACATTGAACTGGTCGATATGACCAGTCGTTTCCGCACCATCGAGGACGTGATGGAAGTCACGACCAAGCCCATCATTTTCGACGGCGACACTGGCGGGCTGGCGGAACACTTCGTGTACACCGTGCGGAGCCTGGAGCGGATGGGCGTCAGCGCGGTCATCATCGAAGATAAAAAAGGGCTCAAGAAAAACAGCCTCTTCGGTACCGAGGTCGAGCAGACCCAGGCCGGCATTGAAGAATTCAGCGAAAAAATTCGAATGGGCAAAAAAGCCCAGCTGTCGGACGATTTCATGATCATCGCCCGGATCGAAAGCCTGATCCTGGAAAAGGGCATGGAAGACGCGCTGAACCGGGCGCGGGCGTTTGTGGACGCCGGCGCCGACGGCATCATGATTCACAGCAGAAAGAAAGACCCGGGCGAAATCCTGACATTCTGCGACCGCTTCCGGGAAACCGACCGGACGACGCCGCTGGTGGTGGTACCCAGCTCCTTTAATTCCGTCACCGAAGATGAGCTTGCCTCCCATGGCGTCAACATCTGCATCTACGCAAATCAATTGCTTCGTGCCGCTTTCCCCGCCATGGAAAACGCGGCAAAAAGCATCCTGATCCATCACCGCGCCCAGGAAATCGACAGCGAACTGATGCCGATCAAGCAGATCATCACCCTGATCGACGAGCTGTGACCGGGCAGGGAACACACCCTCTCAGTACATTTTTACAGGAAAAACAATGATTGCGATTCTATCTGATATCCACGGGAATCTCCCCGCGCTTCAGGCAGTCGCCACGGACATGCAGGGCTATCCCGTGGAAGGGATCGTCCTGCTGGGCGACCTGATCGACTACGGCATGCAGTCCAATGAAACGGTCCGCTATATCCGGTCCGCCATGCAGGACCGGATTCTCGTGAGCATCTGGGGAAATCATGAACGGGCGATCCTGCTATCCGATTTCACCCGGTTTTCCAGCCAGCGCGGGGCGGAATGCGCGCGGTACACGGCTTCCCGGCTGACCGATCAGACCAGGGCATATCTGGATCAGATGCTGATCCATGACGGCTGCCATTCCTTCGAACTGGGCGGAAAGCGTGTGCTGGCGGTGCACGGCTCTCTGGAAGATGTATACTGGAAAGCCATCACTCCGGACCAGCCGCGCGGCGATTACAGCGCTTATGACCTGGTTCTTTCCGGACATTCCCATGACAGCCATGTGTTCACCCGGTACTGCGACTGTCAGGACCCGGACCGCAGGAACAAGCACGCGGTTTTGTTCATCAACCCGGGTTCCGTCGGGCAGCCGCGGAACCATCACCCCGAGGCGCAGTATGTGCTGCTGGACACACGTACACTGTCAGTCTGCATGCGCGCCGTCCCGTACGACGTCGAAGCGGCGATGGCCGCCTACGACGGGCATGTGGATGATTTTTACCGTTCCAGATTGGCCTTTGGCGTATAAGGAGAGTGGCTTATGAAAAGGCTTTATGTGATCAGCGGCGTCACCGGCATGACCGGCAATGAGCTGGTCCGGCAGATCCTGACGGACGGGTCAGCGGATAAAATTCTCGGATTTGACAACTTTTTTGCTTCATCCATTGAAACGGTTCGCGATTATCTTCAGGATGAACGATTCGAGTTTTTCGAGTATGACCTGAACAAGCCCGACCAGATGGCGGATATCGGCAGGCGCGCCGCGGCGCTTCAGCCCGGGTATGACGAGCTGGTTTACATCAACTGCGCCGCGGTTGTTCACACGGAGCACTTTTATCATGTCTACGCCACCTTTGATACCAATGTGACCGGCATGAACGCGTTCCTCCGGCAGGCCATCAGCCTCAAAGCGCAGAAGTTTATCAACTGCTCCACCTCGGAAGTGTATTCCATGAATTCCTGGAACGCCCACGGCGGCGTCAAGGAAAGCGATTATATTACGATGGCTGTCGCCGAGCACAGCCAGCGGACCAGCTACGCCGCCGGAAAGCTCATGACGGAATTCTTCATGAAGGACGCCGTGGATACCGGGAAAATCAGGGGCTGCTCCATCCGGTTCGCCAACGTATACAGCCACAACGAACGGTTCCCGAAGCATATCATCCCCTTTATCATCAACAGTCTCAAAGACACCGGGAAGGTCGTCCTGCTGGAAAACAGCAGGGTCAACAAAAGAACCTTCCTGAATAATTATGACAGCTGCAGCGCCGTGCTCGCGCTGGTACAGACCGACAGCGCCCTGGACGGGACCATCTATAACGTAGCTACGGACGAGGAAATTTCCATCATTGATCTGGCAAAGCTGTGCGCCGAAAAAATGGGCATCCATGATCCGGTGATCGAATTCAGCGGCTACCGGGCGTCCGACCCGGAAAGAAGGCTGCTGAACACCGACAAAATCCGGACCCGGACCAGCTGGGTCCCGAAAGTGGATCTGAGCACGGGGCTGGACGCGTGCATCAAAAATTATCTGGCAGGTGACGCCGAATGAATGCAGCCATCATCACCGTCGCGGGCATATCGAGCCGCTTCAACGCGGACGTGCCCGATCGGGAAAAAACGCTCAAAGCGATCTATACAGCCATTTCTCCGAAGGAAACGCTGCTTTATCAGCTGGTTCGCAAATGCGCTTTCGCCGACCGGATCATCGTCGTGGGCGGTTATCAGTTTGAACAGCTGCAGAGATTCATCCGGGAAGTATGCCTGCCCCTTTGGCCGCAGCTGGTATTGGTGGAAAACCCCCGCTACGCGGATCTATCTTCCGGCTACAGCCTGTATCTTGGGATAACGGAAGCCCTGAAGCACCGGCCGGACCGGGTATTGTTCGTGGAGGGCGATCTGGATATAGACGATATGTCGTTTGAGAAGGTCGTCCGCTCCGGCAAAAACGTGCTGACCTACACCAAAGACCCG
>CAMJXZ010000130.1 GCA_946409855.1 uncultured Clostridia bacterium
TGTGCGTGCTGATCTTCTACAATTTCCACCGGCAGACGCCCCAGTCCCTGGTGGAAGCGGCCGAGATCGACGGCGCCGGGCACTTTCTGGCCTACTGGCGCATCGCGGTGCCCCTGTGCACGGCGGCCATCGTGGTGGTGACCCTGTTCAGCTTCGTCTGGTACTGGAATGAAACCACCCTGGTGCGCGAATACCTGGGCTACGGCCACACCCGCGCCAAGGGCCTGACCACCCTGATGATCGAGCTGCAGAAGTTCGAGGATTCCTACAACACCACCTTTGACGCCCGGGCCAGCTCCGTTACCTCCACCAACAAGATCAACGACGCCATCCGGATGGCGGGCACCATGCTGGCCATCGCCCCGCTGCTGATCCTGTACTTCGTGCTGCAGAAGCAGTTCGTGGAATCCGTGGACCGTGCCGGCATTACCGGCGAGTAATCCGGCCGGCCGGTTGCGCGGCGCGCCTGATTCGTGTATAATGCATTAAAAAGAACGTTCATCCGCATCATCGCGATCCAAAGCCTTAGGGCTTTTGATAAATTACAAAGGAGGCAAAACACATGAAGAAACTGGTTTCCCTGCTGCTGGCGCTGGCGCTGGCGCTTTCCCTGTGCAGCTTCGCTGCCGCGGAGAACACCGTGCCTGAGCTGAACACCACCGACGAGATCACCATTTCCTTCCTGACCTGGGACGACTTTGAACTCACTCAGGCCCTGGCCGACAAGTTCCACGAGCTGCATCCCAACATCACCGTGGAGATCATCCAGACCACCACGGCGGACTGCACCGCGACTCTGACCAACCTGGCCGCGGACAACAACCTGCCCGACGTGTTCTTCTGGCTGGACCTGGATCCCCTCATGGCCAACCCCATGTGCCTGGACATCGCCCCCTACCTGGAGGCCGATGAAGAAGCCCAGACCAAGCTCTATCCCTCCCTGCGCCGCGTGGGCTATGTGGACGGCAAGCGCTGCTACTTCATGCCCGGCGAATTCCTGCCCGCCGTCATTTACCTGGACAAGGCCGTGTTCGACAAGCTGAACAAGGAACTGCCCGCTCAGGACTGGACCTGGGAACAGATGCTGGACCTGATTGAAACCATGACCGACCCCGCGCAGGGCATCTGGGCTTACAACTTCTACATGGGCCCGCTGACCCTGGGCCCCGTGGCCCTGACCGACAACGCCATCGGCGAATTCGGCTGGGACGGCGAAAACTACCACTTTGACACCGGCTGGGTCGAGATGGTGGAAAAGCAGAGCGAATACGCCCGTCTGGGCTATCAGGCCATCCAGGGCAGCGACGCGTACCTGGCCGTGGTGCCCGATGACATGTGGCCCGGCGAATCCGGCCATGTGGCCATCCAGATGGACGCCTACTGGACCATGAACAACATCTACACCCAGCCCGCCGCCCTGGAGCGCGGCCTGCAGATGGTGCCCTACAACGCGCCGCTGGGCGAAGGCACCGACAACGCCGGCCAGTTCGGCTGGATCGACATGGTCTCCATCTCCGCCACCACCGAGCATCCCCGCGAAGCCTACGAAGTGGCCAAGTTCCTCACCTGGGGCAAGGCCGGCTGGCTGGAGCGCGCCAATCAGTACGGCGTGCTGACCAACGAAGCGGGCGACAAGATCTACCGCCTGCCCGGCAGCCTGCCCATGGTGCAGGATGACGAAGTGAACGCCGCCATGGCCCCCCTGTTCCCCGACCTGGGCTACTGGAACGACTGGACCGCTTACCTGGCCAACATCCAGAACCCCGTCACCTTCGGCGGCCGCACCATTCCCGGCTTCAACACCTTCATCACCGACTACTATCACGGCTCTGACTATAACGGCTACACCGGCATCGAAGCCGCCATCAACGCCGGCGCCATCGATCCCTACGACTATACCGACAGCCTGAACGAAGCGGGCCGCAAGTACTATGAGGACGCCATGAAGGTGTTCTACAGCGTGTACGGCGAATAATCCCGTTTTCACCTGATCATACCTGACGGACCGGCGCCGGGCAGCGTGCTTTCAGGCGCGCTGCCCGGCGCTCCGTTCCGCTCCCGGGCAGACGGCTGTTCCGCGATCCGCCTGCCCGCATTGACCGCAAAGGAGGCCTGCGCCATGCTGAGAATCCCGTCCTTCCGTGCCGGGATGCCGCTTTTCAAAGCCCTGTCCTCGGAAACGCGGCTGTCCATCCTGGAGCTGCTGCAGCAGGAGGGGCCTTTGAGCATCACCGCCATCTCGGAAAAGCTGAGCCTGACCGCGGGGACGCTGACCCCCCACATCCGCGCCCTGCAGGACTGCGGCCTCATCAGCGTGACCATGGCGGAGGGCAGGCACGGCACCCTGAAAATCTGCACCGCCGCCGTGGACAGCATCCTGATTTCCGCGCCGGAGCTGTCCAGGACGGAGAACATGTACGAGATGGAGATCGGGGTCGGGCAGTACACCAACTACGAGGTGCGGCCCACCTGCGGCATCTGCACCCCGGACCACATCATCGGCAAGGTGGACGTGCCCGCCTACTTTTCGGACATGGAGCGGACGGATGCGCACATCCTCTGGTTTTCCAGCGGGTATGTGGAGTACATGCTCCCCTGCTTCCTCAAGGAAGGCCAGCAGCCCCTGGAGCTGCAGATTTCGATGGAGATTTCCTCCGAAGCGCCGGGCGTGCAGGATCACTGGCCCAGCGACATCCATTTCCACATGAACGGGGTGGACCTGGGCTTCTGGACCAGCCCGGGGGATTTCGGGCGCATCCAGGGCATTTACAATCCCCCCTGGTGGTTCCGCAACTGGAACCAGCACGGGCTGTTCAAGCTCCTGTCCATCAACGAACAGGGCACTTTCATGGACGGCGGCCGCATCGGCTCGGCCACCATCGGCGATATCCGGATCCGGCCGGGCCGGGCCATTTCCTTCCGGATCGAGGTGCCGGAATCGGCCCGCCATGTGGGCGGGGCGACGCTGTTCGGCAAGGGCTTCGGCAACTATCCGCAGGACATCCGCATGCGCATGCACTACGCCGGAAAGGGGGAAGCGCAATAAAACAGAAGCTTATCGGCGCCGCGCTGCTGGCGGCGCTGCTCATTGCTTTCCTTCCCTCCGCCGGGGCCAATACCCTGACCGTGTACCCGGACCGGCGGCTCCATCCGGTGAGCCCGAATCTGTACGGCGTGTTCCTGGAGGATATCAACTGCGCGGTAGACGGCGGGCTGTACGCGGAACTGGTCAAAAACCGTTCCTTTGAAAATGAAAACCTGTGGAACCCGCAGCGCGCCGACCACTGGGAAGCCTGGAAGGTGAACAGCCGGGACGGGGCCGCCGTGACGCTGGAAAACGCGGAGCCGCTGCACGAAAACAGTCCCACCTATCTGCGCTTTACGCTGGACGCGGGCGGCCGGGCTGTAATCAGCAATCAGGGCTTTGGCGGGAACGCCCTAAAGGGCGGCATCCCCGTGAAGGCGGGGGAAGGGTACGATTTGTCCCTGTACTTAAGGTTTGACGAAGCGGCCGTAAAGAGCGGCGCTTCCGTTTCCGTTTTTCTGTGCGGCGCGGCGGGGAACGCCCTGAGCGCCCCGGCGGTGTTTGCGCCGGACGGGGAAGCCGGGTCACAGACCGGCTGGCGGCGGTACCGCGCCGTCCTGACCGCCGACGACGGCGCCGGCGCGCTTTTGCGCCTGCAGGCGCAGGGACAGGGCCGGATCGACGCGGACCTGGTGTCCCTCATGCCTTTGGACCGGGCGGGCCGGGACTGGCCCGGCGGCGGGATGCGCGGGGACCTGGCGGCGGCGCTGGAGGCGCTTCACCCGAAGTTCCTGCGGTTTCCCGGCGGCTGCGTCGTGGAAGGCACTTACGTCCGGTCGGACGCCTATGACTGGAAGCTGAGCGTGGGGGACCTTCTCGAGCGCCGGGAAATCCCCAACACCTGGGGCGGCATGCTGACCATGGGCATGGGCTTTTACGAGTATTTCTGCCTGGCGGAGGAAATCGGGGCGCTGCCGGTGCCGGTGGTGCACGCCGGCCTGCTGTGCCAGGCCCGGGACGTGAAGGACCCGCCGCTCACCCTGGATGAAACAAGGCAGTACGCCCAGGACATCCTGGACCTGATCGAATTCGCCCTGGGCGATGAAAATACGGAATGGGGCGGGCTGCGCGCCCGGATGGGCCACCCGGCGCCCTTTGACCTGCGCTATGTCGCCATCGGCAACGAAAACTGGGGCGCGGCGTATTTCGCCCGCTACGAGATTCTGTCCAGAGCGGTCCATGAACGGTACCCGGACATCACCTGTATCGTGGCGGCCGGCCCTGTGGCGGAGGGCGGGCTTATCGAAGAAAGCTGGGCCGCCATCCGCCGCCGCTTTCCCGGCGACCTGGTGGACGAGCATTACTACATGGACAGCTCCTGGTTCCCCGCCCACGCGGACCGGTACGACAAATACCCCCGCACCACCAAGGTGTTCCTGGGCGAATTCGCCGCCCACGAGCCGCTGCAGGGGAGCCGCCGCCCGGGCAACCTCTACGCCGCCCTGTGCGAAGCGGCGTACCTGACCGGCGTCGAACGGAACAGCGACCTGGTGGAAATGTGCTGCTACGCGCCCCTTCTGTGCCGGGAAGGGGAGGCGGACTGGACGCCGGACCTGATCTGGTTCAGCGACGACGCCGTGTACCTGACGCCGAGCTATTACGTCCAGCAGATGTTTTCCCTGGCCTGCGGCACCGACCTGGTGGCCAGCGAGATGGACGGGAACATTTACCATGTGGTCACCCGGACGGAGGACGAGCTGCAGATCAAGCTGGTCAACCTTTCTGACGAAGCCAGCCCCGTCCGGATCCTGCTGGACGGCGTTCCCGACCAGCAGGCGGCGGGCCAGGTGCTGACCGGGGAAAAGAACCACGTCAACTCCTTCGCCCGGCCGGACAAGGTCGCCCCCAGGGACATCCAGGCCGCCTGCGCCGGGGGCCGGACGGACACGACGCTCCCGCCCCGGAGCCTGACGGTGCTGCGCTTTACCCTGACCGGTTCTGAGAAAACGGCGGAATAAAGTGCTGAAAACACATGGACTGAAAAGCGCCCGGCGGCGCCGCGCCGAAGGCGGGCCGGATGAGATCGCTTTCCCCGCTGGGGGTCCGCAGCGCCCGGAAATTGAGCCGGTGGCTCAATTTCAGCGAAGAACGGGCCGGCAGGCTCCGGGTAGTTTTCAGCGAGGACGGGCTGGCAGCCAAAAGCCTTCCCCTCTGGGGAAGGTGGCCCGCAGGGCCGGATGAGGTTATTCCATGCCAAAAGGAGCCGCCGCATTGCCGCGGTCAGCTCCTTTTCTCTTCGGCAAAACCGACGGTTTCTTCCGCCGGCCTTTTTATTTTTTGTGGGATGGTGCCGCTCCGTGTGTAGTGGGGCCGCGGCGCCGCTCCGTGTGCCCCGGGCCGCCCCGCGCCGGATCATGCCCGCGCGGGCTGTCTTCCGGAGCCCCGGTCATTCCCGTGTCCGAAGGCTTTCCTCCGGGTAGCGCACCTCCACCAGCGTCAGCCCCTGGGGCGGGGCGGTGACGCCCAGCTGCAGGCGGTCGCCGGTGTCCAGGGCCTTCTGCATCGCGCCGGACGGCAGCTTGCCGTGGCCGATGTCGATGAGGGTGCCGGCGATGATCCGCACCATGTTGTACAGGAAGGCGTTCCCGGATACCGTCAGAAAGATGTCCTCTCCGCGGCGCTCCACCCGGATCTCCGTGATGGTGCGCACGGTGGTCTTGGCGCTGCCCCCGGCGGCCGCGAAGGCGGCGAAGTCGTGGGTGCCCAGCAGGACGCGGGCGGCCTCGTCCATCCGCCGGTCGTCCAGGCGCACCGGCACATGGGCGGAGAGGTTGCGGTACAGGGCGCTGGCGTGGGGGCTGTTGTGGATGCGGTACTGATAGGTCTTCCCGCTGACGGAAAAGCGGGCGTGGAGGCTGTCCGGCACCGTAAGGCCGTGAAGCACCCGGATGTCCCCCGGAAGCATGGTGTTCAGGGCGAAGGGCATCTTTTCCGCGGGGATATTGGTGACGGCGTCCAGGTGCGCCCGCTGGCCCAGGGCGTGGACGCCGGCGTCCGTGCGGCTGGCCCCGGTCACCCGGACGGGCTGCCGGAGCAGCTTTTCCAGCGTTTCTTCCAGCGTCTGCTGGACGGAGGGGCCGTTCTGCTGGCGCTGCCAGCCGCAGTAATTGGTCCCGTCGTAGGAGACCGTCAAAAGGTATCTTTTGGTCTGTCCGGTTCGTTCGCTCATATCACGTACCTGGAAAGGAAGGCGCCTTCCAGCACGACCAGCGCGATCAGCAGCGCGGTCACGAGGATGGCGGTCCAGTCGTTCTTCTGCACTTTGAGGACGTGCAGGCGGGTCCGTCCCTCGCCGCCGTGGTAGCAGCGGGCCTCCATGGCCATGGCCAGGTCGCCCGCCCGGCGGAAGGCGCTGACGAACAGCGGCACCAGCAGGGGCACCATGGCCCGCACCCGCTGCAGGAGCCTGCCTTCCTCAAAGTCCGCCCCGCGGGCAGACTGGGCCTTCATGATCTTGTCCGCCTCTTCCAGGAGGGTGGGGATGAAACGCAGGGCGATGGTCATCATCATGGCCATCTCGTGGGCGGGGAAACGGATTACCTTGAGGGGGGACAACAGCCTTTCCAGCCCGTCCGTCAGGGCGACCGGCTGGGTGGTCAGCGTCAGCAGGCTGGAGCCCAGCACCAGGAACACCAGCCGCATCGAATAGCGGATGGCGTTGATCAGGCCTTCTTTGGTCAGCGTTGCGAAGCCCAGGTTCACAAGCGGCGTGGTGCCGCCGGTAAAAAACAGGTTCAGCACGAAGGTGAAGATCAGGATGAAGCGCAGGGGCCGCAGGCTCCTGAGCAGGACCCCCGCGGGCAGACGGGACAGCCGGGCGGCCAGCACCAGGTAGGCCGCGATCAGCACGAAGCCGGTCAGGTCCGCCACCAGGAAGACCGCCACCACGAAGGCGATCAGCAGCAGGATCTTGACCCTGGGGTCCAGGCGGTGCACGGCGCTGTCCACCGGGTAGTACTGGCCCAGGGTGATGTTCTTAAGCATCGCCGGCACCTCCTTTGAGCAGCGCTTTGAGGGCTTTCAGGGCGTCTTCCTTGCGGTAGCACAGGGGGAAATCAAACCCTTCCTCCCGCAGCCGCAGGGACAGCCGGCAGACCTCCGGCACGTCCAGGTCCATCCGGTTCAGCCGTTCGGCGTCCTGAAAGACCTCTTCCGCCGTGCCCTGCAGGGCGATGCGCCGGTGCTCCATCACGATGATGCGCTTGGCCAGCCGGGCCACGTCGTCCATGCTGTGGGAGATCATGACGATGGTCGTGCCGGCCTCGTGGAAGCTTTTGACCAGGGCCAGCATGTCCTCCCGGCCCATGGGGTCCAGCCCGGCGGCTGGCTCGTCCAGCACCAGCATTTCCGGGCGCATCGCGATGACGCCCGCGATGGCCACCCGGCGCGTCTGCCCGCCGGAAAGCTCGAAGGGGGATTTTTCCCGGACCTCGTCCGGCAGGCCCACCCGGTGCAGCGCCTCGGTGACCCGGGCGTCGGTTTCCGCCTGGGAAAGGCCCAGGTTTTTGGGGCCGAAGGCGATGTCCTGGGCGACGGTCTCCTCAAAGAGCTGGGTTTCGGCGTACTGAAAGACCAGCCCGACGCGCTGCCTGGTCTCCTTTTTCGAGACGCCCTTCTGGTTAATGTCCTTTCCGTCCAGCAGCACCCGGCCGCTGGTGGGGGCCAGCAGGGCGTTCATGTGCTGGGCCAGGGTGGACTTGCCGCTGCCGGTATGGCCGATGAGCGCGGTCAGTTCCCCGCCCGAGATGGTCAGATTGATGTCCTCGATGGCGGTGGCCTGAAACGGGCTGCCCGCCTGGTAGGTATGGGTCACCTGTTCAAACTGAAGCTGCAATCCGTTTCACCTCCTGTACCATGTCCTCCACCTGCAGGACGTCCTCCCGGACGGGGATGCCGGACGCCCGCAGGCTGTCCGCCAGGTCCCGGATGGCGGGCACGTCCAGCCGGAGCCTGCGCAGGCCCTCCGCGTCGGCGAAGATCTCCTGCGGCGTGCCGGAGCGGACGATCCGCCCGGCGTCCATCACGTGGATCCTGCGGCATTTGGCCGCCTCCTCCATGAAATGGGTGATCCAGAGGACGGTGATCCCTTCCCGGTTGAGCCGCTGTACGGTTTCAAACACCTCCCGGCGCCCGGCCGGGTCCAGCATGGCGGTGGCCTCGTCGAAGATGATGATCCGGGGCCGCATGGCCAGGATGCCGGCGATGGCCACCCGCTGCTTCTGCCCGCCGGAAAGAAGGTGGGGCGCCCGGTCGATGAATTCTTCCATGCCGACCGCCCGGAGCGCCTCGTCGATCCTTTCCGGCATTTCCTCGGTTTTGACCCCGATGTTTTCCAGCCCGAAGGCCACGTCGTCCCGCACGATGGTCGCCACCAGCTGGTTGTCCGGGTTCTGGAACACCATGCCCGCCGCCTGGCGGATCTGCCAGATCCGGTCCTCATCGGCGGTGTCCATGCCCATCACCAGCACCTTGCCTTCGTCGGGCTGGTACAGGCCGTTGAGCAGCTTGGCCAGGGTGGATTTG
>CAMJXZ010000131.1 GCA_946409855.1 uncultured Clostridia bacterium
AAGGATTTTGTGACCGACGATACCTTCCTGGATGAAAACGGAAACCCGGATGCGGAGGAATTCAGAAGGTATTACTATGACGGATTCACAGATGAAGAATTGCTCTCCATGCTTTTCTCCTGTGAGTTGGAGTTCAAACCCGGAACAAAGTATTCATACAGCAACGCAGGCTACACGCTACTGGCAATGATCATCGAAAAGGTCACGGGAGAAAGCTACGCGGAATACGTACAGAAAAACATTTTCGACGTATGCGGTATGGAGCATTCAAGCAGCATGGCCACAGGTGACGTCACGAGCATTCCCGAGTTTGTCCCGGACGGCAGTTCTCCGTTCACTGATCCTTATGAGGTTGTCGATACGCTGTATATGCAGCTGATCAAACCTGAGAGAGGCGTCGGGGATATCCATTCCTGTGCCGCGGATCTGCTCCTCTTCGACAGGGCGCTGATCGGAGGGAAACTGATCAATGAAGACTCCCTTGCCGAAATGTTCCATATGGACAAGGGCTACGGCTGCGGATGGGTGCCGGCCAGGCCTAACTCCGATATCTTTTATCACGGCGGCGAAACATACGTTTACAAGGCGTATAACCTGTATGCCAAAACAAAAAAATACGGCAATATCTATCTGATCCAGCTGCATCCGACTGTTGCGGGAAACCAATATTCAAACGAATGCATGCGGGAGATCATCCGGGCTGTGATGAAATAATCCGTCATTCCTTCGTCTTTTCCGGAGAACCTCACAGGTTTTAAGGGAAAGGCGTTTTCTTTTTCCGCGCAAAAGATCCATCCTGTCTGCCCGCGCCGGAAAGCAGGCGGAAGCTTCTTTCCCGGCCGGCACAGCGTGCCCGGCTCACGCTACGCCGAATGTCATCCGTTCCGCCGCCCGCGCCAGCAGTTCCTCCGGGCGCGCGTCCGGGCGGATCCACCGGTCGGCGTACGCGCCGGGCATGATCAGCGGCATCCGGTCGTGGATGAAGCGGATCTCCTCCGCCGGTTCCCGGGTGAGGATCACAAAGCGGGGAAAGCCCTCTTCCATCCGGTACAGCCCGCACAAAAAGGTCAGCGGTTCCCCTTCCGGCCGGAGCATGTATTTGTCTCCGGTCTTTTTTGTGCCGTCCGGCTGCAGGATGTGTTCCCATTCAAAATAATACGAGGCCGGCACGATACACCGGTGGGCGCGCCACGCTTCCCGGAAAGCGGGCTTCTCCGCGGCCGTTTCCGTCCTGGCGTTGATCAGGAGCGTACGCCCGGAAAAGCCCCATCTCATCGGGAAAACCGCCTTCCTGCCGGCCCGGTCGGAAGCGATCACCGGCGATATATCCATGGGCCGGATCTCCCCCGAGACGCGCAAAGAGCCTGCCGGCGCCCTGCCGGTCAGAGGGGAGCGGTTCATCGCTTCCACAATCGGCCGCAGCTCCGGCGACTCTTCCAGAAAATACCTTCCGCACATGTGTCTTCCCTCCGCCCGGACGCCGCTGCTTCCGGCTTTCGCTCTGTTCCGCCCTTATGATATCACAGAACCGGCGGGCAGGTAAACGTTCTTTTGCCTGAAACGCCGCCGGTACCGGCATGATGGATCAAAGCGCACTTGAAACAAGGCCGCCGCGAAATAAAAACCGCGGCAGCCCCCTTTTTTCAATCATGACCGCCCCGCGCTCAGGGCCTGCAGCGCCTGCAGGGCCGGTAACCCGCCTGCTCCGCTTCTTCCCGGCCGGGAAAAACGATTTTGTTTTCTTCTTTCATCTCTTCCACGGCGGAACAGGAAGGATAGTGAAAAATCCCGGAGTTCCGGTTGCCGATGTACATCCGGTACAGGGCGCGCCCGTTCTCCCCCGCGCCCGGCGCGTCCGGGTCGTGCGTCAGGGGAGAATCATGCAGCTCCAGCGCCGCCCGCGCCTCCTGGACAGAACGGACGATCAGCATACCCACCTCATCCCGGACAGAGACCGACAGGGTCCCGTGCGCCAGGTATTCCCCGAACCGCGTCAGGAAGCCCTGCGCCAGGGCCTGCGTTTCCTGCCCGGAGTTCAGCTGCCAGCACAGGACGGAAAAGGTGTCGATCCCGTCCCGCTCTCCCAGCAGCACCTGACGGCGCGTCAGGTCAAACACCAGGGCCGTCCTTCCGGGCACGCCGCCCCGGAAACAGGCTTTGAGCTGCCGGCTGTCTCCCGGCGCCGGGGCGGTCCCTGTTTCCCGCGTGAGGTCCGCCTGCAGCTTGTCCCGGTCCCCCGCCAGGGAGGGCCGGAAGAGCCCCAGCGCCAGCAGCGCGAGCAGGCAAGCGCAGCATCCGCGCAATGTCCTGTTCATCCGGGCGGCCTCAGCGGAGCTTCCTGGTGATGGCCGTATCGTTGACCAGACTGTCCAGCGAATAGAGGAACAGCACCCGGTCCACCCGGCCGGCACCCGTCAGCACGTCCCGGAAGGAACCTTCCATGTAGCGCGCGTCCGCCGCGATGATCCGCCGGTAATGCGCGGTCAGGAAGGGCAGCAGGCAGTTGGCGTAGGAATCCTTGAATACGACCAGCGTCTCCCCCGACTCCGCTTCAGGGGACAGGATCTCCAGCACCCCGTGATTGCCTTTCAGGTACACCGCGTACCCGTCGTAGGTCGCGGCTTCTTCCGGGAAGATCAGGTGATCCGCCCGCAGGTCCTTCCCCTGTACGGTAAGCGTGACCGAAAAGTCCGGTTCCGCGCAGACCAGGGTGTCCGCCCGGGCAAAGGGCAGACCGGAGCGGGAATAGGTGGTCCCGTAAAAGGGGCTGTACCGCGTCTCCCGGAACCGGGACCGGTCGGCGGGCGTCTGCCCGGCCGCGCCGCAGAAGGCGCGGTACGCCAGGTACGCGCCCTCCAGCGTCCAGTGGTGGTCCGTCCGGTAATAAAGCTGCGTCCGCGCCTCCGAAAACGCCTGCCTGAGCGGCACAAAGGCGGGGTCCTCCGTCACCAGGCCGTACAGTTCCTCTTCCTGTTCATAGACCTGCCGAACCGGGGCGGGCATCTGACCGCTCAGCAGCATCCCGTGGGTCGGCGGGGTCAGGAAGTGGCACGGAATATCCCCGGCCAGGGCTTTGAGCTGTTCCACCCGGCGCAGGGCTGTCTGCTGCCGGCCGGTCACCGGCTTTTCCAGGAAGTCGTCCCCCTGGGGCCAGGCGTCCAGCTGCTGGGCGCGGCCGGTCAGCTTCTGCGCCTCGGCGTACAGGTTCACCAGCAGGCGTCTCCCCGGCACCTGGTCGGAGAGCTCATCCTCCAGGTCGTCATGAAACGTCCAGCGGCTGAGCGAAATCGTTTCCGGCAGGCCCGACAGCATGCGGCGTTCCCAGTCCGAAAAATCCTGCCGGAAGCACAGCGCGCACACGCCCAGCGCAAGCAGCAGCAGCAGCCCGCCGAAGACCGCGGCCCGGTCGGGCAGAAGAGGCTTTCCGCCCCGGCTTTGTTTCTGATTCCCGTTCACTTTTGCCCCCATCAGAACTGAAAATAGACAAACGGCGCATACCCCTGGGAAGCCAGCGCGGCCAGGCAGAGCACGGCCAGCACCGGCGGCGCAAGGCGCCTGATCAGGGACGGCGTTTTCCGCAGATCCGGCAGGAAGGAAATGAGCCCGCACAGGACCAGCATCGGCAGGAAATTGGCGCAGTCCAGCAGCGCCTGCGGGGAGCACAGCCCCTGCCGCCCGATCAGCGCGCCCCACAGTTCTCCCTTGCCGGAAAAGATGCCCCAGCCCAGCAGCACGACCAGATAGGTCAGTCCCTGCCGCAGGGCCTTCGGGAGCCGTTCCTGCCAAGCGCTGCCCAGCACGAACCGCTTTTCCAGGATCAGCAGGACGCCGAAATACACGCCCCACAGAACGAAATGCCACCCGGCCCCGTGCCACAGGCCCGTCAGCGCCCAGACGATCATGATGTTCACGTCCCTGCGCCAGGGCCGGACATGGCTGCCGCCCAAAGGGATATACACGTATTCCTTGAACCAGCCCGTCAGGCTCATGTGCCAGCGGTGCCAGAAGTCGGTCAGGGAAAGGGCGCGGTAGGGCCGGTCAAAGTTCTCGCAGAAGGTGAACCCCATCGCCCGGCCCAGGCCCAGCGCCATATCCGAATAGCCGGAGAAATCAAAGAAAATCTGGAAGGAGAAGGCCGCCAGCCCCAGCCACGCGCCCACCGCGCCGGCGGACGGGAAGGAGGCGTTCATCTTGCCCCAGAACTGGCCCATGACGTCCGCCAGCAGCACCTTTTTGGACAGGCCGATCAGAAACCGTCTCAGGCCCGCCCGCATGTCCCCGTCCGTCACCCGGGGCGGGGCAAGCAGCTGCTTTTCAAGATCCGCATACCGGACGATCGGCCCGGCCACCAGCTGCGGGAACAGCGAAAGGTACAGGCCGAACAGCAGGAAGCTGCGCTGCAGGCGCACCTTCCCCCGGTACACGTCGATCAGGTAGGAAAGGCCCTGAAAGGTAAAAAAGGAGATGCCCGCCGGCAGCATCGGCGTGCTCATCTCCAGATAGTATCCTGTCAGGGAATAGACCGAGTCCCGCAGGAACGCGCTGTATTTAAAATACAGCAGGGGCAGCAGGTTGAGCGCGACCAGCACGGCCAGGACGATCTTTTTCCGGAACGCTTCTTTCGCGAAAAGCAGCGCGCCCAGATAGTCCAGCACCATGACGTAAAGCAGCAGCAGCACCCAGACCGGGTTCCCCCAGGCATAAAACAAAAGGGAAGCGGCGAACAGAAACGGCCGCTTCCAACCGTCCGGCAGCACCCGGTGAATCAGGAGCACCAGCGGCATGAACAGCAGTAAAAAAGTAAATGAGCAGAAAACCATATCGTCTCCGTGATCGTCCGGCCGGGTTCAAACCGGCGGGCATCGGTTACTCTCCCTGAAGGAACTCCGCCGTTTCGGCCGCGCTGTCCGTGCTGATGATCAGCACCACGGTATTGCCCTTGACCGTCACGGAAGATTTTTCCAGCATGGCGTAAATGTCCGGCGCGTAGGAGCGGGTTTCCGTTTCCCGGCGGGCGTGGTAGGCGGTCAGCGCATCCCTGACCCGTTCGGCCGCCGCCTTGTCCTTCGCGCGGACGATCAGGATCTCCCGCGCCACCAGGCCGATCTCGTTTTCGCCGGTGCAGTAGATGAATTCGGTGTAGTCTTCCGGCGCCACGCCCACGATGTCGAAGAATTCCTCCTCATCGTACTCCGTCATGTCTTCCAGGTCCTCAAACACCTTCCCCGCGGCCTCCGAAAGGGGCAGGGGGCCGGCCTGGCCGGGCCTTGCGAACGCAAGCCCCAGCGCCCCGGCAGCCACGGCCAGCACGGTCAGAAGGATGATCCAGCGGTTTCTTTTCATTTTGTTCCCTCCGGTTCCCACAGGCCCAGGTCATACTGTTCCTGCGCAAAGTCCAGCAGCTCGTCGATCCATACGGGAATGCCCTTGCTGTTGACATGGTATTCCCGGTCGGTCGACCAGTCGTCCGGCAGATAGCCCTCGTCGTCCTTGAGCCTTTCGGCGATCTCCACATAGGTAAAGTCCACCGTCTCGCTCAGGTCCCTGAGCGCCGCGTTGTAATTGTCCCACAGGGTCCGGTAATCCTTCTTGCGGCAGAAGTTCCTGGTCACCGGCGTCAGGGACTGGAAGTAGATGATGGTATCCGGGGAGTATTTCTTGACCAGCGACACCAGGCGCGTAACGTATTCGATGCCCTTGTCGATCTTTTCCCCGATGAAATCATTAATGCCCAGCAGGATGAACAGGCGCCTGGGCTTCATCTGCCCCATGATCCTGCACAGCGACATTTCCTTGCCGCCGTAGGTCAGGTTGGCGTTCTTGGTGGAGACATAGTTCTTGCTGGCGGTAAAGAGGGTGTAGCTCTGCACCGTCAGGAACTTCGCGTTGGAAAGCAGGTTCGGCTCGTCCTTGCGGTTGTCCTTGACGTAGGTGCGGAAGCGCTGGGACACGGAATCCCCCACGAAGACGGAATCGGTGAAAAAGTCCATCAGCTGGTCCCTGGTGAGCGGTTCCCTGACGGCCACCGTGCCGGATACCGTCACGTCCGGCACTTCCCCTTCCGCGTCCGCTCCGGCAAACGTTTCCTCAAGCCCCGGCGCGTACGCCTCTTCCTCGTCGTATTCCGCCAGGCAGCCGGTGCACATCAGCAGCAGCGCAGTCAACAGGGCAGCCAGCCGTTTCATCATAATGATATCCTCCGGTTTGATCGATTGATCGCAGTTTTCTGTTTGGGCCGGGTCAAAAGGCGTCCTTTTGCCGGCGCGGACAGACCGCTTTTCTATTATACCCAAATTCTTCCCGTTTCGCAATCATTTTATGTAACAAGTTCCCATGCGCGTTTCCGGCCACATATCCGCCGCAAAGCGTCTCTTCCGGCTGAATCCACCGGCCGCATCCGGCGCAATGCGCCGCAAATTTTCCGGTTTACAACGGACCGAATCTTTGCTATAATCATGGGAAAGCCGCCGGGGAAGACCGGCGGATGACAGGAAAGGCGGTATTTGTACAATGATTGATCTGTTCAGGAATCTTGCCTTCACGGCAGCGGAAGCCACTGCCGCGGCCAACAATACAGGGACGGCGCCCGCAGCCGGCGAAGTGGACGCCAGCGTCGGCTGGCTGGGGATGCTCGGGCCTCTGCTCTCCCTTCTGCTCATGTTTGGTCTGATGTATTTCATCATGATCCGTCCCCAGCGCAAAAAGGAAAAGCAGACCAAGGCCATGCTGGACGCGCTGAAGAAGGGCGACCGCATCTGCACCATCGGCGGCATCTATGGCACCATCGCCGGCATCAAGGACGATACCGTCACCCTGTACGTGGGCGCCGATAAGACGACCATGGTGGTCGCCCGCTGGGCCATCCGCAGCGTGGAAGACGTTTCCGTCGAAAACGAGGGCGAACTGCTGAACTGATCGGTTGATGAATTACCGCGGCCTGATCCGGCCGCGGTTTTTTAGCGGAGGGGTTTTATGCTGTTTATCGGTATCTGCGGCGCGTCCGGCTCCGGCAAAACCACCCTGGCCGAGGAGCTGATCCGGGACCTGGGGGTGCCCGTCACCGTCATCCATCAGGACGGCTACTATCTGGACCATCCGGATATGTCGTTCGAGGAACGCTGCCATCTGAACTACGACGAACCGTCGATCTTCGATCATGAGCTGCTGTACCGGGACATCTGCGAACTGATGGACGGCAGGCCCATCCGGCGGAAGGTGTACGATTTTTCCCGGCACGCCCGCGGCGAAGACGGGGAATGGGTGGAGCCAAACGAGGTGCTGATCGTGGAAGGCATCCACGCCTTTTACGACAAGCGCCTGTGCGACAGGATGTACCTCAAGCTCTACATCAGCGTGGAGCCGGACATCTGCCTGCTGCGCCGCATCTCCCGGGACATCAAGGAACGCGGCCGGGCCATCGACAACATCGCCGACCAGTACCTGGCCACCGTCAAGCCCATGTACGACCGCTACATCCGCAACTACGTCCATGACGCCGACGTGATCGTCGCGCGGGGCGGGAAAAACGCCAAGATCGTGGACATTCTCGCCGGCTACATCCGCGACCAGCTGCTGGCGGACGAACAGAAGGAAAAGAACCTGTGAAGCGTTTTTCGTGTTTGCTGCTGGCCCTGCTCCTGTGCTGCCCGGCTCTTTCGGAAGGATGGGCGCCAAAGGAGGACCTGTTCCTTACAAAAGGGGCCGCACCCCAGGCGGACGACTGGTCGTACCGGAGCGAGAACCTGTACATATCCGTCCGGTATGAGCGGTATCTGTCCTCCGACGTGTTCGCGGCGGACATCTGGATCCGGGATTTGAGCCAGCTGCGCCGGGGTTACGGCGGCGGAAAATGGGGGCTCAAAAGCCAGAAGATCTCCGTGATCGCCGAAAACGAAGGGGCGGTCCTCGCCCTGACCGGGGATTCCAGCCGGGCGCTGACCAAAGGCGCCGTGTTCGGCAACGGCGTGCTCCTGCGTTCCTCCCCCAACCGCAAGCGCCAGCTGGGCCTGATCGGGACGGACGGGGTGATGCGGATCCTGGAAGGGAAGGACCTGACCAGGGCCGACATCGAGGCGCTGAGCGGCTCTGTCTGGCAGGGGTTTTTGTTCGGCCCGTCCCTGCTGGACGAAAACGGGCACGCGCTCACCACCTTTGAATCCGACGTCAAGCCCGCCAACCCCCGCGCGGTGATCGGCTACTATGAACCGGGCCACTACTGCCTGATCCAGGTGGACGGACGGGGCACCAAAGGCGTCGGCGGCCAGACCAACAAGGGCCTGACCATGGCGCAGCTGGCCGGGCTGTGCGAATATCTCGGCCTCACCCAGGCCTACAACCTGGACGGCGGTCAGTCCGCCGCCATGTGGCTGAACGGCCGGATCATCTCCTCCCCCTACCACGGCGGCCGCGCCGTCAGCGACATCGTCTACGTGACGGACCACATCGAATGAGCGTAGGGGGGTCTTGCGACCCCCCTGCGAGCCCCCCCAAACGCCTCTTTGCCTGTCGCCCCTGCGGGGGCTCCCGGGCGGCAAAGCTGCAAGGTAGCCCGGGGCCTGCCGGCCCGTTATTCGCTGAAATGGAGCCACCGGCTCCATTTCC
>CAMJXZ010000132.1 GCA_946409855.1 uncultured Clostridia bacterium
CGCATGAGCGGTGGTGTGGGAGGACGGGGGTTAGCCACCCCCTCCTACCCGATTGGATGGCTGGTCTCACGGTACCTGCCGGAGATTTGCGGCAGCGTCCTTCAGCTGCTTTGGACCGCTGTCCGCCGGATCGGGAGCATTATGCCTCGAGATTGGCCGCGAGCAATTCCGCCTCGAGGGCTTTGGCCTGCTCCTCGCTCATGCCCGTGCCCGGGAGCGAGGCAAGCTTCCTTGCGCTCCAGCCGCTGACGATCATGATCCGCGGATCCTTCAGGTCCATGCCGTACTTCTTGCAGATTTCGACGGCTTCCGGGCTTTTGGAAAGTTCCTTGACTGAACTGTCAAATGTCATCGCCATAATCATCCTCCTCAAATATCTGGACTGGGTACAATTCCACGCATCCATCATAGCATCATGCCGGCGGAAATTCAATGTACAATCACTGTGGAAATGTCGGTATTCCTTCAAATGTTCCGAAACTGGCCGTTTGAGGACAAACGGACAAACTGTGACCGGCCGTCCGGCCCGCGGACGCATGGACAACGCGCCTCTCCACAGGCCGGTCCTCCGGCCCGCCGGATTATTTGCCTTCGTCCTGCGGGGTGATGTCCGTCCGCAGGAGCCAGAAGTAGAAGCTGATCAGCAGCAGGTAGATTACCACGGAGTAGGAGAAGGTGAACCCAAGCAGCGGGCCGGAGGCGACCTTCTCGATGGCAGGGGAAACGGCCTTCTCGCCGGCGGCGGGATCGGCCTTGGCGCCCGTGTCAGCCGGTTTGGCGCATTCCCTGGTTTCGGCCTTCTCGCCGGCGGCCTTCTCCGCCTTTTCCTTGGTAAAGGACGCTTTCATGCTCATCACGCCGCCTACGATGCCCGTCAGCCCGTTCAGGATGGTGACCAGAGGGTTATCGGCGCCGTCGCTGGCAGGGTTGAAGAGCCCCTGGATGTTGTTCAGGATGCCGGCGATCGGGCCGCCGCCGAGGGTCAGGTTTTTCATCAGGCTGCCGAGGACGGACATCAGAATGGGCTTATAATCCATTTCGCCTTTCAGCAGGACAAGCACGGCGTCGCGCGTTCCGGGATCCGCCTGCCGGTAGAGGTCCAGCAATTCGGCTGTATCCGCGGCCGGGGCCGCGGGCTGCGGGGCCGGCTCCTGCGCCGTTTCTTCGGCGGGAGGCGCCGCCGGCGCTTCGGGGGCGATGCCGAGGGCCGCCGTGATCGACTGCAGCTGCTCAGGCAGCAGCTGCGTCAGGCCGCGTTCCGCCTTGCTGATGTCCGCCGCGGTGATGCCGTCCAGCAGATTTGCCAGAGCGTTCTGCGTCATGCCCGCGTCTGTCCTTGCCTTTTTGAGCCATGCTCCGATGTCTTCGCTCATTGTCTGTTCCTCCTTGTGTCTTGATATCGCATAACCCTCCCCTGCGCGGGGCGGGCTGATCACGAGAGCACTTTCCTGGAAAGGGAATACATCATCCCGGACAGCTGCCGGCTGTCGATGGGGCAGTCCGCGCTGATCCATTCGCGCAGCATGCCCACCGTGCCGTTGGCGATATACAGCTGCTTGAAATGGTCGATCGTCCCGTCGTCCCCCTTCACGAAAGGGATATACCCTTCGCATAAAAACGCGACCAGCCGGGCCGCGAAATCGTCCCCCGCGGCCTTGCTGAAAAGGATGCGGATGGCTTTGCGGTGTTCCCTGACGGAATCAAAGAAATCCGCCGTCATCGAAAGCAGTTTCTTCTGGTTATTGAGGTCCAGCACCTCGGGCGGCACCGGGATCATCCGGAAAAAATCCGTCTCGATTTCCTGCAGCAGGGCGGACGGATCCGTATAGTACTGGTAAAAGGTGGACCGGTGCACATCCGCCTTCCGGCACAGAGCCGTTACCGAAATACGGGCCAGCTCCGTATCTTCCAGCAGCTCCAGCAGGGCTTCCTTCAGCAGGCGCCGGGTCATCTGCACCCGCCGGCTCTCATGATGTTCTGACACGGCTTCTCCTTTCTGGACAAAAATGGCAAAAATGTCGTTTTAAGAACAACTATTCCTCAACTGTTTGTTGATTTCCCGACAAATTGTCAGTATAATCATTTTATATCATAAATCGCGTCAAATGTCAAAGTGTAATCAGCGAAAAAAGGAGGAACGGCATCGTGGCAATCGGCTTTGTCAAACGGATCAGCCCTGAATATGTACTCAAGTGCGCGATCGAAGATTTGCAGAAGGACGGCCTGGACGGGCTGAAACCGTACCTGACGCACAACGCGCTGGAAAAGATCGAAATGGTCCAGAACTTTTCCAACGGCATCGGACTGCTGTCTGACCTGATGACGTTTTCCGTGGCGGGCACGCAGAAGTCCGGCGAGGATCAATCCGCGGCGATGCTGTACCTGCTTAAGCACATTTCCGAGATCGAGTGGCAGCTGCTGGATGTCCTGAAAGGCTCGGTAAGCGCGAAAGTGATCCTCGGCTTCAACTACAAGGAGAGCGTGGAAGGCAAAATGGAACTGACCATGATCAAGCAGGAGAAGGAGTGGCGGATCGACACGCTGTCGATGCCCAGCTTCGACAAGCTCTCCCTGAAACTGTAATTCCATGGCGGAAAACTGAAAATATATATTGTGAAGGAGGAAACACACATGTCCCAGGAAGTCGGAGCAAAGATCAGGGAAGCGCGGCAGAAGGCCGGTCTGTCCCAGGCGGCGCTGGCCGCGAAAACCGAAGGAATCTCGGCGTCTGTCCTCGGTAAGGCGGAACGCGGCGAGAAAGAACTGAGCCCGGAACAGCTGCAGGCCCTGGCCGCCTCGCTGGAGGTTTCGGTGGAAACCCTGACGGGCGAGGCCGCGCCTTGCGAATGCGCCGCCGCGCCCGAAGCGGCGGAAGCGCCCTGCAAATGCGCCTCTTCCCCCGAAGCGGCGGAAGCGCCCGCTGAAATGACGGCGGACGAAAAGGAAGTGGTGGAGCTCTTCCAGGCCGCGGATGCTGACACCCAGAAGGCGGCGATCTCCGCCCTGAAGGAAGGGAAAGTGGAAGGCCCCGATCTGCTGCTCACGCTGTCAGTCCTGCTGAGCGGCGGCAAGGGATCCTCAGACGACGGTCAGAAGCTGATGGGGGCCGTGCTGAAGTTGCTGGGCAGCCATGGCGGCGACGGCGCGATGAAGCTGGTGTCGGTTCTGACGAAGCTGCTGGGCGGCCAGGGCGGCGAAAGCGCCCAGAAGAACCCCCTGGACGATGTCCTCAAGATGGTCGGCGGCATCATCGGCAAAAAATAAAAAAAGGCCCGGCCGTGCCCCGAGAGGGCGGCGCCGGGAGATTCGGCCATCGCCGGAAATACCGCTGGCCCCGCTGGTTCTGATTCAGCGGGGCCAGTGTGTTTTTTTTATTCCGCGGCACGGACCGGCGGGGGTCCCTGCCCGGGGCTCAGGCCCGGAGCCGGCCGCGTTTATTCATCCTTCTTCATTTTCCGGACAAGGTGGGCGCCGGCGTACACACAGACGAAATACCCGACGACGCCGATGGTTCTCAGGGCGAGGGCGTCGAATGTCCCGCTGCCCTCAATGGGGGTGGCGGTACACAGCAGAGTGGACCCGATGAACAGCGCCACGACCAGGAAGGCTTCGATGATGTACCGGGTCAGGCGTTTGATATTTTTCAGGGCGTTGTCCTCGAAGGCGAAGTCCATCCGGACCTTGATCTGCCCTTTTTCCAGCATGTCCAGCGCTTCGGCGGTCTTGACGGAGGATTCCGAGAGACCCTGCGCCATCCGGATGAGTCCCATGGTGATCTCCGGGTTCATTTTCTCCGGGTCTTCCAGGTCCAGGTTAAAGGTTGCCCCGGTGTCCACCTTGGACATAAAGTAGTTGAGAATGTTTACGTCCGGGCTGAGGGTTTTCACCGTTCCTTCCGCCGCGACGATGCCGCGGGCCAGGTTGGTCAGGAAAGGATCGACCTTGTAGCTTTCCTCCTGAAGGCCGTTCAGGATGGAACTGACCAGGTCGCCCAGGTCAAAGTCGCCGAAGTCCGTCCCGGTAAACTGGCCGCACATGTCCTCGCACATGGTCAGCATCGCCCCGTGATCGATGTCCCCCTGGGGCTGCGCGATCTGCATCACCGTCCGCTTCAGGCCGTAGGCGTCGTGCGTGATCACGCTCCGGACGATATCGATGAGGTTCTGCCGCTGCTTGGCGTTCAGGGTGCCCATCATGCCGAAGTCGATCCATTCGATGCTGTGCTCCGGCAGGGGGGTCAGCCGGTCTTCGTCCTCCTCCGGGGCGCTTTCTTCCTTATCGGCGGCGGGGGAGAAGTCTTTGATCAGCACGTTGCCGGAGTGGGGATCCGCATGGTAGAACCCGTCCGTGAGGACCTGGGAGGCAAAGTTGTCCGCCACCAGCGCGGCCAGGCGCTCCCGCTCCTGAGCGCTCAGGGTATCCAGGAAGGCGGTATCGCTGACCTCGGTGCCGGAAACGAAGCTCTCGGTGAGGACGGCTTCACAGGTGTGGCTGCGGTAGCATTTGGGGCTTTCCACCTGGGCCCGTTCGCTGTTGTTCTTCCAGAAACGGTCCAGGTTGTTGGCCTCGTTGGTCAGGTCCAGTTCCGTCTTGGAGGTCTTCTCCAGTTCCAGAATAAACCCTTTGATATCCATTCCGCCGACCTTGCCCTTGACGAATTTGTCCAGGATCTTTTCGATGAGGGCGAAATCCCTTGCCACCGTATCCACGATGCCGGGACGGCGTACCTTGACGGCCACGACGGTCCCGTCGGGAAGCGCCGCCCGGTGCACCTGGGCGATGGAAGCGGAGCCCAGGGGCTTTTCGTCAAAGGAGGCAAAGAGCTCCTCCATGGGCTTGCCCAGATACTTTTCAATCTCGCCGCGGACCGTGGCGATATCCATGGGAGTCACCCGCGAGCGCAGGGACGCCAGGGCTTCGCAGTATTCGCGGGGCAGGTAATCGCCTTGCTGGGAAGCGATCTGGCCGATCTTGACAAAAGTGGGCCCCAGGTCCTGCAGGATCTGCACCGTGATTTCGGGCGTGATCCCGTCCTTGTAATCGTACTTCCGCAGGATCCCCAGAATCTCCCTGAGCCTTCCGTTGGTATCCGGTTCGGCTTTCTTGGCTTCTTTGCGCTGTTTGATCAGTGCGGTGACAAATCCTGACATACTTTGGACCTCCGTTCTTTCGCTTCACTGGCAAGGGCGCACAGGATTCGGCGGTGCGGAAAACCGGACGCGCGGACTTTCCGGGATGCCGGGGACCTGCTTTCGGCGTTTTTGTTCTTCCTGAACAGGACGGTTTTCTTCCTGTTCTCCGATTGATCTATATTGTGCCACAAATCCGGCCGTTTTGCAATGAGAAAATTACGGGGCGCGGGGTTCCCGGAGCGGAATTGCCGGGCAAACCGGGCCGCGGCCGCGGAACGCCGCCGCCCGGCGGCTGATCCGCCGTGACGGACTGTCCGGAACGCTGATTCCGGGACGACGGGGACCCCGCCCCGGCTGCCGTCCGGAGGGAGGGAAGGACCTCCGAGCCGGGACACGCTTTTCACGAGGTGGAGAGAAACCTGATCAGGGCGGATTCATCCATCCAGATCAAAAAGGTACGAGACCATTTCATATGCCCGGCCGCCCCACGGGTGCGTGCCGGGGGAGCCGGCCTGCCCGCCCATTTTCTCATAGAATTTCCGGGCTTCTTCATTGTCCTTGAGGCACCAGACGATCATCCGCCGCCTGCCGGCTGCCCGGAATTGCTCCGCCGAATGCCGAAACAGCGCCCGGCCGACGCCGCTTTTTCTTTTTCCGTACCGGACGTACAAAGCGACGATCTCACAGTCCGCCCCGCCGTTTCCGGTCCATTCGTCCCATGTGAAGCCCAGGATCTCCTGTCCGCAGGCGGCGACCGTGTACTGCCCGTACCGCCGCGCTTCCAGCCGGTACCGCTGTTCTGCGCTCATGGCGTCCAGAAAGGCGTCGTCGATGATGCCCCGGTAGGCTTTCTGCCAGTCCTCCACGAGGATTTCCGCGATCTGCCGGGCGTCCTCCGCCGCCGCTTTCCGGATGAGGATCTGTTCCTGATCGTTCTGCATCGCTTGCCTCCCGAAGCTGCCGGCCCGAAGGCCGCGGAATACGCCGCCTGCCCGGGCCGGGCGCGGCGCCGGCGGGGAGCGGATGCCTCATTCGTACACCTGGTTGGCTTTGATCCAGGTCATCGCGGGGACGGTCACCTTGTTCCGCACCACCGCGCCCATCAGGATGTGGCACCCTTCCCCGAAGACGCAGTCGTGGTCGATCAGCGCGCCCACGTTCACGATGCAGGCCTCTCCAAGGCTTACATAGCGGCTGACCACGGCCTGGGTGCGGACGATGCAGCCGGGGGCCAGCGAAGCGTCCGGGCTGACGTAGGCGGTGGGATGGACCAGCACCGGGACGCGGAAGCCCGCTTCCCGGAGGATCCGGTGGTACTTCATCCGGCTTTCGTTGTTCCCCAGGGCGGCGATGGCCTCGGGGCAGTCGTCCTTCAGCGCCGGGAGGTTCCCCGTCCCGGCGATCACCGGGCCGATCCGGGCGCCCTCCGGGTGATCGTCCGCGAAGACGGTTTCCGTGTAGCCCAGCAGCCGGGCCAGTTCGTCGATCTCGGTGGAAAAGCTCCCGGCCCCGACGATGAGCAGCTTCTTCATCGGCATCCCTCCCGATCAGGTACCGGCGGCGCGCCGGGGTGTTTTTTCGGACGCTGGCGATAGATACAGCCCGCGGATGATCCGGCAGACAGTATTGGGAATGGCAGATCAACCTCATCCGTCACGCCTTCGGCGTGCCACCACCGGGGCCTGCCGGCCCGCTATCATTCTCTCTGCACAGCGGGCCGCTAATCCCCGGTGCTGGGTTTCGTCCGTGCCGCGCTCAGTTCTTCTGCGCGTTGACCGGATCTTCCAGAATATTGGTGGTGATGAAATCGATCCCCCAGGAGGCCAGGCGCAGGGCGGTCTCCGGGTCGTTCACGGTCCAGGTGTTGACCTGGCGGCCGTGCTCGTGGAGGAAGCGGATGTGCTCTTCTTTGAGCGCGTCAAAGCGGGTGTTCAGGTCCAGCCGGTTCTCAAGCAGCGTCTCCATGATCTCGTCCGTCACCGCCTTGGTCAGGTACTGCATCGGGTGGTCCGGCAGCATCTCCCGCAGGCACAGCAGGTTGGGCAGGTTAAAGGAGATGAAGATCGTGTGCGCCAGCTGGTCCATTTCCCGGAGCAGCCCGAGCACCTTTTCGATATAAACCGGCTCAAAATGGTTCTTGAGCTCCAGCACGCTGAACTTTTCGTACTTGCGGCAGATGTGGACGTATTCTTCCAGCGTGGGCAGCATCAGGTCTTTGCGCCGGGTGGAGCCGTCCACGTCCGGCAGGCGCAGGGCGCGCAGGGTGTCAAACCGGGTGTTTTCCACGATGAGCTCGTCCCCGGCCACCCGCTTGGTGTTTTCGTCGTGGATCAGGATGAACTGCCCGTCGGCGGTGACGTGCACGTCCGTCTCGATGGCGAAATAGGACCGGTTGGCCGCGGCGACAAAGGCGCTGGCGGTATTTTCCTTTTCCAGGCCGCTGCAGCCCCGGTGGGCCACCAGCCGGACATTGGGCAGTTCCACATGGATGGTATCAAACATCGTTCCGTTCTCCTTTTTTCCTGTTTTCGGGAAGGTGTTCCGGCATCGCGGCCTTCTCTTACTGTTCCCGGACAAAGACGACCGTCTGTTTGTCCTGGGTGATGATCAGCTGGCTGCCGGTCAGTTCGATCGTCATGTCCTGCCCCAGGGCGTCCTCGGACGGCCTGTACTGAAGGATATTGTCATGGACGCTGTAAAAGAAAGGCATCACGGCGTCCCTGGATTCGCCCACGATGATCCATTTCCCCTGCCCGCTGCCGTCAAAGGACAGGCGCTGTTCCCTGAACGCGGCGAAGTTGTACCGCCAGGCGCTCAGGATGCTCCCTTCGGCGGCGGTGCCGCTTTCGGCGGCCATCCGCCATTCCCCCCGGACGCTCCCCAGGGCGGCCGGGTCGCCCGCCTCGGGCCGGCTGCTTCCGGCCTGCTGACCGCCGGCCGCGGGCTGCTGACCGGCCGGGGGCCGATTGTCCGCCGCGGGCTGACGGGTCACGATCAGGACTGCGGCGAGCACCGCGGCGGCCAGCACGCCCGCCGCGATGAACCATATTTTTTTCATGCCTGCATTCATCCTCTTGGTTGGTGTTCGGCGCTTCCCGGCCTCTTTTACGGGATGCGGATCCTCCGCCGCTCCCGCGTCCCGGGGCTCTTTTCTTTCCGCGCGACGAGCGGGTTTTTCTATTATAATACCGGTGAAACGATTCCCGCAATACGAACGGAAAATTTTCCCTCCCGGCAAAAGGACGCGCCCCGCCATCCCCGTGTCCGGCGGGAAAAAGACGCAGGAAGGCCCGAAGGGGGAAAGCCCCGCCTTCGGGCCGTTTGTTATTTCATCGCCGCCTTGCTCATGCCGGTCATGATGTATTTCTGCAGGAACAG
>CAMJXZ010000133.1 GCA_946409855.1 uncultured Clostridia bacterium
GTTTCTTCATGGGGATACCTCCTTCTATTTTCAGAGCCCGAAAGCCCCGATTAACTTTTTTATCCCTTCAGGGACCCGATCATCACGCCCTTGACGAAGTACTTCTGCATGAACACATACAGCAGTACAGCAGGCACGGTGGAAACCACGATGCAGCAGTATTTGGCGACCTCCGCCTTGCGCAGCGCTTCCTGCAGGCCGCCCAGGTTGTCCGCGTAGGCGGCGAAGAAGGTGTCGGAGGAGCCGGTGGAGGTGAGGGAGGCCAGGATCTCCCGCAGCACCAGCTGCAGGGGATAGAGGCTCCGGTCCCGCAGCATGACCAGGCCGGTGAAGTAATCGTTCCAGCGGGCCACGCCGTAGTACACGGACAGCACGGCGACGATGGTGCCGGACAGGGGCAGCACGCAGCGGAAGAAATAGGTGAAATGGTTCGCCCCGTCCATCACCGCCGCCTCGTACAGCTCGTTGGGGATGCTGGTCTGGATGTAGGTGCGGGCCACCATCAGGTTCCAGACGGACACCAGGTTCATCAGGATCATGATGGCGCGGGTGTTGTACAGCCCCAGGTTCACCACGTTCAGGAAGATGGGGATCAGGCCGCCGGAAAAAAACATCGTGAAGGTGATCGCCAAGTTCACGAGCTTTTTGCCGGCGAACCGGCGGGACAGGGCGTAGGCGGCCGCCAGGGAGACGATCACGCTCAGGGCCGAACCCACGACGGTATAGAAGATGGAATTGGCGTAGCTGCCCCACAGCTCGGAATACTGGAATACGGCCTCATAGCCCATCAGGGAAAAGTCCACCGGCCACAAAAGCACCCTGGCCTGCAGGACGGCCTCCGGGTCGGACACCGAGGCGATCAGGATCAGCCACAGGGGATACAGGACGATCAGCAGCACGATGATCCAGAACACCAGGTTGATTGCGTTGAACACCTGGTCCTTTTTGGTTTCTTTGACCCGCGTGCCGTGATTTTTTTTCGCGAGTACGGTCATGATGCATCCCTCCTTCCTCAGAACAGGCTGATGTCGCTCAGCTTCCGGGACACGGCGTTGACCAGCATGATGATGACAAAATTGATCACGTTCAGGCACAGGCCGATGGCGGAAGCGTAGGAATACTGCGCCTTGCTGGCGGCGATGCCGACGCTGTAGACGTACACGCCCAGGATGTCGGAGGTGGGCATGTTGCCGCTGGTCTGCAGGAGCAGGGCCTTGTCCGTGTTGGAGGAAAGGAGCGAGCCGCAGTTGAGGATCAGCATCATCACCGCGATGGGAATCAGGTGCGGGATGTCGATGTGCCGGATCTTGTTCCAGCGGGTGGCCCCGTCGATGGTGGCCGCCTCGTACAGCTGCGGGTCGATGCTGGTCAGGGTAGCGATGTAGAGGATCGTGTTCCAGCCCGCGTTCTGCCAGATTTCGGAGCCGATGAACAGCGGCCTGAACCACCCGGGCTCCATGATAAAGTAGATGCTTTTTCCGCCCGCGGCGGTGATCAGGTGGTTGACGATGCCGTTGGTGGGGGAAAAGAACAGGTAGATCATGCCGGCCAGCACGACGGTGGAAATAAAGTGGGGCACGTAGATCGCCGTCTGCGCGAAGCCCTTGAACCGCTTATGGTTCAGCTGGTTCAGCATGATGGCCAGCAGGATGGGGATGGGGAAGCCGAAGATCAGCCCGAACAGGTTCAGCAGGAAGGTGTTGGCGAACATCCGCCCGCAGTAATAGCTGTTGAAAAATTTCTCAAAGAACTTGAGGCCTACCCATTTGCTGCCCGTGATGCCGAAGGCCGCCTTGTAGTCCCGGAAGGCGATCTGCACGCCGTACATGGGGAAATAGCAGAAGACGATGAAAAAAGCCAGCGCGGGCAGCAGCAGGATCCACAACTGCCAGTCCCGCCGGACCGTCATCGCCAGCCGGTGCTTCAGATTTCCCCTGGGCCGTTTCCCGGCAGATGCGGAAACACTCATGGCGGGGACCCCTCCTTTTTATCTGCGGACCCTGCGGATCCGGTTGCTTTTCATCCGTATTATAGCCTGTCCCGGCAGGAAAAAGGAAGAAGCGAAAATTTTGCGCATCCCTGATATTTCAGTCATTTTCGGGGCGGACGCGGATATGCAGAATTTTTGCGCCTATGAAAAACGGGGGTTTTCTGGTACAATCACAAAAAAAGAAAGACCCGGGGGAGGATCAGCCATGCTGCCTGAAACCAGCGTTTCTTTTCACACGGGGGATGAAGTCCTGCAGCGGGTGTACGACGCCGCTGAGGACAAGTGCCGCGCCAACCTCCAGTCCTTCGGCGGCCGCGCCGTGCTGGTGGAAGGGGGCGGCTATGAAAAAATCTGGCTGGAGACGCAGCCCATGGGCGGGGAAATGTACGCGCTGCGGCATCTTGAAGCCGCGAAAAACAACTGCGCCCTGTTCATGGAGCACCAGCGGGCGGACGGCCGGCTGCCCGGCTCTATCCAGTGCGCGGACGGCCGGGTGGAGCCCCAGTTCAACAAATACCAGGGCTTCTGCTTTCCGTTCCCTGCGCTGAACCTGTTCTATCTGCTGGGCAGGGACAAAGCGTGGCTGGAAAGGCTGGAGGATACCCTGCGCCGCTTTGACGGATGCCTTTGGAAAACCCGCGCCCTGGATGGCAGCGGGCTTCTGTATTCCTTCTGCGTGTACGATACCGGGGAGGACCTGGCCCTGCGCTACGGGGACGCTCCCTGCTGGTGGGAAAGCGACGAGCCCCCCCGGGGGTATCAGGTGGTGCCCATGGCGTCCATGGACGTGACCAGCTGGAGCTTTGCCGCCCGAAGCGTGCTGGCGCGGATCTGCCGGCTCCGGGGCCGGGCGGAAGAGGCGGAGGAATGGGATAAAAAAGCCGCAGAAACGGCGTCGGCCCTGAAAAGGCATTTATGGGACGACCGGCGCGGCGCGCTGTTTGACCGGGACAAGGACGGCAGAACCATCGGCATCCTGTGCCACAATACCCTCCGGTGCATGTACTGGGGCAGCGTCTCCCGGGACATGGCGGACCGGTTTGTCCGGGAACACCTGCTGAATCCCTCGGAGTTCTGGACGCCCTTCCCCCTGCCCAGCGTGGCCGCCGATGACCCGGCCTTCCGCAACGCCCCCGAGAACAACTGGAGCGGCCAGCCGGAGGGCCTGACCTACCAGCGGGCGATCCTGGCCCTGGAGAACTACGGGTATCACAGGATCGTTTCGCGCCTGGGCGAAAAGCTCATTACAGCCGTTTTCCAAAGCGGCTGCCGGTTTACCCAGCAGTTTGATCCCTTTACGGGCCGGCCCTCTCTGGTGCACGCCGTGACTCATCAGCCCATTGCGGAAGGCGGCGGCGAACCGGTGCAGGACGCCTACGGCCCCACCCTGCTTTCCTGCCTGGAATACATCGCCCACCGATACGGCATCCATCCCCATCTGGGGCAGGTGTGGTTCAGCCTGGGCGGCGGGAAAAGCTATGAGTACGAGGCCGTGTTTTACGGCCGGCGCTATCAGATCCTGAGCGACGGCCGGCAGGCGGAGGTCCGGGCGGACGGGAAACCGCTGGGCCGGTTTTCCTGCGGCGCGCGGCTGATCGCCGGGGAAGCGGGGGAGATCCTTGATACCGTGCCCATCGAATGAAAGGAAGGTACAGCGATGATCCAGACAAACGGCCCCCTGCCCGCGTGGTGTCAGGCGCTGCGGGAATCCCTGCTCCAAATGGCGGAGGAGCTTCCGCGTACCGTCCGGCCCTGGCAGGGGCCGGAGCGGGCGTTCTTTCCGGAGGATTTCGGGCTCGTGCCGGGCGAAAAGGCCACCGGCGCCATCCAGCGGGCCATCGACCGGGCGGCGGAGCGGGGCGGCGTCGTCCGCCTGCGGCGGGGGGATTATGTCAGCGGCACGCTGGTGCTGCGTTCCCGCGTCTGCCTGGAGGTCTGCGCGGGGGCGCGGCTGCTGGGCAGCACGGACCTTTCGGATTATCCGGAGCACCGCGCCCGGCGGCTCACCGTGCAGGATACCAGCATGGGGATGCACCAGTCGCTGTTGTTCGCCGAGGGCTGCGAGGATATCTGCCTGCGGGGCCAGGGCGTGATCGACGGCCGGGGGGATCCCGGCCATTTCCCCGGCGAGGAAACGGCCCAGGGCACCCCGGGCCGGCCCTTCCTGATCCGCGTGATCGACTGCCGGAGGGTGCACGTGGCCGGGCTGACGCTGAAAAATGCCGCCTGCTGGATGCAGAACTACCTGAACTGCGAGCGGCTGCTGATCGAGGGCGTCACGGTGCGCAACCACGCCAACTACAACAACGACGGCTTTGACATCGACGGCTGCCGGGACGTGATCCTCCGCCATTGCCGGGTATCCAGCGGGGACGACGCCCTGTGCTTCAAAGGCGCGTCGCAGCGGACGCTTGCCCGGGTGCTGGTGGAGGACTGCGATTTCTATTCCGCCTGCAACGCGGTCAAGGTGGGCACGGATACCCAGGGGGATTTCCGGCAGGTGCTGATCCGCGGCTGCCGGATCGGGGGGCTTTCGGAGGATCCTTCCGGCCTCAAGCACCCCTGCGCGGACAGCGGCGTCTCCCTGGAAACGGTGGACGGCGGCACGCTGGAGGATTTCTGGCTTACCGATCTTCACATCGCGCGGGCCTGGAGCCCCTTTTTTATCCGCCTGGAAAACCGGGGCAGGGTCAAGCCCGGGGACCCGCCGCCCGGCCCGGGGACGCTCCGCCGGGTGCTGTTTTCCGGCATCCGGGGCGAGGGCAACGGGCCCCGGGGTTCCTATGTGCTGGGCATCCCCGAAAAGCCCGTGGGGGAGATCGCTTTTTCGGACGTGGCGCTGCGCCAGTACCCCTGGGAAGGGCCGGCGCCGGACGTAAAGAACTATCCCGATTTCCGAGGCGCGTATCCGGACGCCCACATGATCGACCCGGTCGGCCCCGCCCCCGCCTATGCCCTGTGGGCGCGTCACGCCGGGCGCGTCACGCTTCAGGATTATCAGGTCCTGCCGGACGGGCCGGACCCCCGCCCTGCTGGATGAGGACGCGTAAACGCAGAAAGGAAGCACCAAATGCAGACCGTAAAAGTGCGCCTGGACGGCCCCGGCGGGCTGGCGATGCCCGAAAAGATTCTCAAAACCGTTTACGCCTCCGGCATGGATTTTGAACCGGACGAGCGCCGCCTGCGCATCGCCCCGGACGGCACGGTGGAGCTGCAGGTGAGCCAAACGCCCTACATGATCCACGCGAAGATCCAGGTGCCCCTGTACGGGCAGCTGTGGGTGATGGCGGACGGCCGGGGCGAGGGCTACACGGGGGATTTCGTGGACTTTGTCTCCGAGGCGGTCCGGACGTACATCGCCTGGGCCAGGCGCTTTTCAGAAAACGTTTCCCTGCCGGTGGAAACCCGGGCCCATCTGGACGCGGCGATTGAGTTTGAGCACCTGGCCAACCGGGGCATGGATACGCCGGACAACCGGCTCTACGCCCTTTCCCACGCCCTGTACGCGGCGGAAGGGGCGCTGCTGGAACGGGCGCGGCAGAGCCTGGCGCCCCGAAGCGGCCTGCTGCTGGGGTGCAATTTTTCCCGGTTCACGTCTTCCTCCGCCCGGTACGCCAAATTTTTCGCAGACGCCTTCAACTTCGCGACCCTGCCCTTTTATGCCGGGCGGACGGTGCCCGGGCCTGGACAGTATGATTATTCCTATATCGACCGCGCCCTGTCCTTCCTGACAGAAAAGGGGATCACCCCCAAGGGGCACCCGCTGTTTTTCGGCCACCGGGAGGTCAACCCGGGCTGGATGTTCGGCCTGTCCTACCCGGAGCTGCGGCGGGAGGCGGCCGCCATCGCCCGGCACCACGTCGAAACCTACCGGGGCGTGATCGATATCTGGGACGCCATGAACGAGGCCCACGACTGGGCCAACTGCTTTGAGCTGAGCCAGGACCAGCTGGTCGACCTGACCCGCGCTGCGACGGACGCCCTGCGGGAGGCCAATGGCAAGGCGCTGTCCGTTGTGAACGTGTGCCTGCCCTTTGCCGAGTACGTGGCGGGCCGGTACAACTGCTACGGCGCGCTGCCGGAGCGTCTGCGTTCCCCCCTCCGGTATCTGCGGACGCTGATTGAGGCGGGGGTGGACTTTGACGCGGTGGGCATCCAGCTGTACTTCCCCAGCCGGGACATGGTGGCGGTCTCCCGGATGCTGGACGCCTACGCGGCGCTGGGAAAGCCCATCCACATCACCGAGATGGGCGTGAACGGCGGCTTCCGGGTCAGGGAAACCGCCGGCAGCAGCTGGTCCCAGCTGGACATGTCGGACGGCACCTGGCACGGCGGATGGAACGAGCATACCCAGGCGGACTGGCTGGAGCAGTTTTACACCATCGCGGCGGCCCGCCCGGAAATCCGGGCGCTGACCTGGTGGGATTTCATCGAGCCCAGCTTCTCCGGCAACGGCGCTTTTCTGTACGAGGACGAAAACCCCAGGGAAATCTACTTCCGCTTCCGGGCCTTAAAGCCCCGCCTGCTGCAGCCGTAACGGTGGCTTTGGGAACGCGCGGAAGGCAGGCGGCATCCGGTGTTGTACGGCCGCACCTTTGTTGATAACAAAAAAGCGCCGCCGCGTCGTGATCCGGCTGTATTCTCTTTCATACTATGATCAGATAAAAACGCTGAATGATCGTGCGCAGATATAGCGTTTCATCAGGGAAACCGGTCAAAAGCGTACCTGTAAGGCACCCCAAAGCCTTCCTCAATGGAGGTCCGCAACACTCGGAAAACAGCACGGTGTGCTGTTTTCAACGAGGCCGGGCCGGCAGCCAAAAGCCTTCCCCGATGGGGAAGGTGGCACGCCGTAGGCGTGACGGATGAGGTTCTCCTCCGGGGCCTGTAAGGTCCCGGGACATGATCTCCGAACAGCGGACGGGCAAGCCCCGGAAGGACGCGGAGAAAGCGACAAAGATGCATGCAAGATTTAGCGTTTTTATCAGAGAATAGTATAAAGCTTTGGCAGACAAAAAATATACCGCTGCAACGATCGTCCGTAAAAAGAGCGGCCGGGGCTTCCCGTTGGAAAGCCCCGGCCGCCGCCGTATATCCGCGCCTCTGTTATTCTGCTGTCCCGGTCAGTCTGCCCAGGTCTCCCCGGCTGTAGTAGTACGCTTCCAGCATGGCGCGGGCCACGCCCAGGTTGACCCGGTCGTCGGAGGGGAACCCGTTGTCCAGCTCAAAGCGCCGGACGGCCGAGCGGGTTTCCCCGTCGTACCGGCCGGTGATGTTCCCGGCGTAATACCCCAGGTAGGTCAGGCAGCGCTGGACCCAGCGCACGCTTTCGCCGGAGGCGGTATGGCCCGCCGGGTCCGCCGGCCCGATGAGGACCATGGTGCCGGCCTCGCCGTCCAGCAGGCCGTCCATCGCCTCGTAGAACCCGCCCGTATAGACGGGCACGATCCGGCTGCCCAGCCAGTCCGTCAGTTCGTCGATCACGTTTTGATCGATCACGCCGCCGTGATCCGGGTATCCCTGCAGGGCCATGAACTCGGCAACGGCGGCCGCGGCCGTTTCATCCAGATATCCGGTGACGCTGCAGCCGTCTTCCAGGTACCACTGGCCCGTGGCCCGGAGCTGGGTCTGCACCCAGAAGATGGTCAGGTTCATGTCCCCCGGCTGAAAGACCGTGTCCCCCAGCACCGGGATGTCCATCGCGAAGGGGTTCCGGTTGGGCGTGGGCGTGGCCGGCTTCGGCGTGGGGGTGATCACGGGCGACGGCGTCGGCGTCGCGGGCTGCGGGGTGACGCAGGCGATGATCCGCACCAGCGCGCTGCTGTCGCTTACGTAGCCAGACTCCCCCTGATAGTGCACATAATACCAGCCGGGTACATGCCCGATCACGCGCAGCACGGTGTTCGCGCTGATGCCCGCGAGCCGTTTGGCGGCGGGGTAGGGCGCTTCCCGCATCGATACGCCGAATTCCAGCGTGATGATCTGGGTCACCTGTACCTCGTCCGGGTCATAGGATTCATAGACGACGTCCATCCAGACGGCGTCGCTGGGGAGAATCGTGTCCGGGTCCGGCGTTCCCCAGGCAAGGCAGCCCGCCGGCAGGAACAGCATCAGGAACGCGGCAAGCAGGGACAGGATCCGTGCAGTCACAGTATGCATGAGTGGTTTCCTTTCTTTCGGCGCGGGGGAGGACGGGGCCGCGGCCGTCCGGCTTTACGGGGACGATCCGGCCCCGGGCAAACGGGCCTCTTATACGAAGATCAGATAAAAAAGCTGAATGATCGTGCGCAGATATAGTGATTAATCAGGGAAACTGGTCCAAAGCGTACCCGCAGGCACGCTAAAGCCTTCCCCGCTGGGGATTGTGAGGGCCCCGAACACTGTCCGGCGGACACTTTTCACCGAACAACGGGCCGGCAGCCAAAGGCCTTCCCCGATGGGGGTCCGCAGCGCCTGGAAAACAGGCCGGTGGCCTGTTTTCAGCGAGGACG
>CAMJXZ010000134.1 GCA_946409855.1 uncultured Clostridia bacterium
CTGCCTTGTAGGCGTTGTTTTTATTTTCTGTCCGGGCGTTTCACCCTGGACACCTATTGATACGGAGCGCCGGACCACGGTGGCAGCAATTCCCGAATAAATAAAAAGCAATATTTCCGGCTCCGATGTACGCCTCATTGAAAGCTGTCAAGCGGGATTATATGCGCATGACCGGAAAACGCCGCTGTGCGCTGATGTGAACAGCAGGGATTTCATCCGGCGGCGCTTTTTCTTTGTCTGAAAACGCTTTGAACGATGAACCTTCCTTCGGGGATTTTTGAACCCGGGTCACAATCGTTCGGCTTCCCGGGTTCAATGTATGCTGTCAGACAGCCGGACAAAACAGATCAGATCATCGGAAGCAATCATCTCCGGGGGCTGACGCTTTCCGCAAACAGGATGTACAAAACCGGAGCGGCAGAGCCCGGCAAAAAGAGGAACATCCGCTTTTGAAAGATTTTCGATATTTATTCTTGACTTAGAGTTAACTTCAAAGGCTACACTGTCAGTAACAGAATTTAGACAGGAAAGGGGAGCATTTGAAAACATGGCGCGGGGGCGCCGGCGATCCCGGACGGCAGAGACCGTTTATGTATACCACGGCGGCTATTCCGAGAAGGCGATCAGGGAAGCTCTGGTCCAACGATACCCCGGGAATCAGTTCATGCTCGCCGCCAAGCTCCCCGCCTGGTGCATGAAGGAGGAGGCAGACAGGGACCGTATCTTCCGGGAGCAGCTGGACCGGTGCGGCGTGGACTATTTCGATTTCTATCTGCTTCATTCCGTCAAGGACGGCGGGAAGACAGGGCCGCACGTCATCCGGGGGCGGCCGGGATGACGGACAGGCGCCCGAATGGGACCGGGCACCGAATGGACAGTACAATGGGACCATGGATCCGGCAGGATCACGGAGGTGAGCAAATTGACAATCAATTGTACGGAGGTTACAGAATGGAAATGGCTGAATGAGAGCCGCATGGTGACCGTGAACGGAGAAATCGCGATCCTTGCCCCGGCGCATACGGACTGGTTCAACAACCCTGTGCCTGAAAAAGGGAGTCTTTCAGCGCCTGTCTCCAACGCGCCGTTCTTCTATACCGAGGTCAGCGGGGATTTCGTTTTCCGTGCCAGGGTATGCCCGAATCACCGCTATACCTATGACGCGTGTTCGCTGATGGTGATCCGGGATGAGCGGATGTGGGCAAAGGCGGCCTTTGAGTCGTCGGACTTCGGGACCAGGGCGGCCGTCTGTGTCGTGACCGACCAGGTTTCGGACGACGCAAACGGCTGCAACATCGATCAGGATGCCGTCTGGCTCCAGATCGCGCGCGCCGGAGACGTTTTCTGCGTTCACTATTCCCTGGACGGAAAGCGTTTTGACATGGTGCGGCTGTTCCGTCTGCCTGTGGGGGAGCGCGTGAAGGTCGGGCTGGAAGCGCAATGTCCCGCCGGAGAGGGCGGCCTGCGCTTCTTCTGTGATGTGACGCTGGAAAAAAGGACGGTGCGGAACCTCCGGACCGGCCTTTAACGAAAGAGGGAAATACCCGCCCAAAGGTCCGGAGGACGCGGCGCGAACCCAGGACGACGGTGCGGCCATTGAGGCCGCGGAAAAATAAAAAGATGAAAGCCGCAAAGAGGTGAATCGAATGGACAGGTCCACACCCCTGTATGATCCGAAGCGCTCTGTCCGGGAGCGTGCGGAATATCTGCTCTCCCAAATGACCCTGGAAGAGAAGTTTTCCTGCTTTACCCTTTGGATCCGGAACCAGCGCCTGGGGATCGCCGCCTCCACCTGCGGGGGAGAGGGCGCCCACGGCGTCCAGGCGAGAGCCGGACAGAAAGAGCCTTATCCGCCGACGCCGACGACATCCTTTACCCAGCCCATCGGGATGGCGGCCACATTTGACCGGGATCTGATCCGCGAAGCGGGCAATGTGACCGGCAAAGAATCCCGCGCCTTTGCCAACGCCGTCAGCAAGGGCGGCCACTGCCGCCTGGCCCCCACGGTGGACCTGTGCCGTGATCCGCGGTGGGGGCGGACCGAGGAAGGCTACGGCGAGGACCCGTATCTCACCGGGAAGATGGCCTCCGCCTACATTATCGGCATGCAGGACGAACACAATTACGACGGGACGCCGCTGGCCGGGAAGCGCGGGGACCGCATCCGGACCGCCGCGGTGCTGAAGCACTTTTACGCCAACAATCAGGAATACCGGCGGTGCTATGACAGCTTTGAGATCAGCGAGAAGGTCAAGCATGACTATGAGCTGGAGCCCTACCGCTACTGTGCGGCGGAAGGACACGCGGAAGGCGTCATGACCTGCTACAACGCGATCAACGGCATTCCCGGCATGCTGAATCATGAGGTTCAGGACATCCTGAAAGACAAATGGGGCATCCGGTACGCCATGACCGACGGCGGAGACTTCCTGCAGACCGTGCTCCTTCACCGCTATTTCAAAACCCATGCCGAGACCCTGGCGGAAGGCGTGAAGGCGGGCGTGGACGCCATGCTGGACAATCCTGCGGAGGTCGCGGAAGCGGCACGGGAAGCCTTTGAGCGGGGCCTCATCACAGAGAAGGAGATGGACAAATCCATCCTCTGCACCGTTTCCGAGCTGATCCGACAGGGAGCTTTTGATCCGGAAGACCCTTATGCGGATCTGGATATGGCCGATGTGGGAACCGACGAAGCCAAGCGGATATCTCTCCGGATGAGCAGGGAATCCGTTGTTCTTTTGAAAAACGAAAAGGACTTCCTGCCGTTTAAAAAGGAGGACGACATTGCCCTGATCGGTCCTGTGGCGGACAAGTGGTATATGGACTGGTACGGCGGGAAGCCCCTCTACAAAGTGACGCTGAAAGCGGGGATCGAGCAGGCGGCGCGCCGCGCGGTGCCCTATGACAGCGGGCTGAATCTGGTCCGTTTCAGAGTCGGGAATCAGTATGTGGGCGGGAGCCGCCCGGCGGTCATGCCCCGGAGCCTCGCGGAACCGGAGCCCGCGGAGCTCGTGCTGGTGGACAGCGCGGAGGACGCGGTCGTCTTCGAGCAGATCAACTGGGGCGCGGGCAGCCATTTCCTTTACGCGCCCGCTTACCGGAAATACCTGACCGTCGGCGCGGACGGAAAGATCAGCCTGGCTTCCGATGAGCCTTTTTCCTGGTTGGTCTTCGAAAGCTTCACCATCGGCCCTGCGGACGCGGTCCGCCTGCCCGATCCGAAAAACGCGAACTGTGTGGAGCTCACGGAATACTGGAACGACGAAGAAACGGATATCAGGCTGTACTGCTTCGGAAACCGGAATGTCTATATTGAGAACGGGAAGCTGAAGACAGATCCGCTGATCAGAAAGACAAACGGGACAGACACCAAAGAGGGCTACAATGTCGCGGCAGCCTGGGCCGGTTCCGAAAAGGAAGCCGCCGTGCTCACGGCAGAGATCGTCTCCAGCGGCATTGAGCGCGCGAAGGCGCTCGCGGCGAAGGCAAAGAAGGTCATTGTGGCGCTGGGGTGCAATCCTGTCGTGAACGCGAAGGAAGAGATCGACCGGAGCACCATCGGCATGATCCCGCTGCAGGAAAAGCTGGCGGAAGCTGTGTACGAGGCGAACCCGAATACCGCCGTCGTCCTGCTTACAAACTATCCGTACGCCATCAACTGGATCCAGGAACATGTGCCTGCCGTCCTGATGAGCGCGACCGGATCCCAGGACCTGGGCAAGGGGCTTGCTTTCGTGATTTTCGGGGAAACGAACCCCGCCGGCCGGCTTCCGATGACATGGTACAGGGGCGATGAGGATCTCCCGCCCATGGCGGACTATGATCTGATCCGGCACCCGAGAACTTACCGGTATTTCAGCGGGCCGGTCCTGTATCCCTTCGGATACGGGCTGTCCTATACCGCCTTTGAGTACAGCTGTCTGCGCATTGAAAAGCGGGACGGCGGGCTGAAGGTATCGGTGGATGTGAAGAACGTTGGCCCGGTCACCGGCGACGAGGTGGTCCAGCTGTATCTCCGCCGCGTTTCGCCGTCCCGGACAGTGCACCCCCTCCGGCGGCTGATCGGTTTTGAACGCCTCCGCGGCCTTGCCCCCGGCGAGAGCGGGCAGGCCGAATTCATCGTGAACCCCGGCGATCTGGAAATATACATCGAGGCGGAGGGGCGGAAGCTTGTGGAGCCTGGAAACTACCTCATTTATGCCGGCGGTTCCTGCCTGGATGAACGGGTGCGCGCGGAGCTCGTCCTGTGAACGGGTTCATGCGCGCGGGGAAAAAAGAGCGTGATAAAGGAGTCTGCAAATGAACGAACAGCATATCTGGGACAGATGCGTTGCGGATTATGCCCGCCTCCCGGGCGAAACATCGGACGACGGGCGGATCATGCGGGCGGTGCGGGACTGCGCCGGCGGAGTGCTTTACTTTCCCAAAGGAGTGTATACCGTCTCAGAAACGGTTACGGCGGACAACTGCTGTTCTCTGCTCCTGCATAAATCGGCCGTGCTGAAAGCGGTGCGGGAGATGGACTTTGTGCTTAAAATCGACGCGGCGGCTTCCTGCCCCGGCGTCCGGGAAGAGAACGGGCACCTCATTCCCTCCGGCGAGGCGGACGGGGAGGACTGGAACCTGTTTTTCTGCGGCGGGGTCATCGACGGCGCGGGGCTGGCCAGCTGCGTATGCCTCAACAGCTTCAAGCACTTCACCATGCGGGATGTCTCCATGCGGAACGGGCGGCGTTTCGGCCTGCGGATCGAGGATGAGGGCAGCACCTGGACCTACGAGCTGGTGGCGCAGAACCTGTACCTGAAGTGCACCATGCCGGGGCTGGCGGGCAACGCCGGCATCAGCTCAAACGGCGGGGACAGCCATTTCATCGACTGCATCGTTGTGGACTATACCCGGGGGATCGAGCTTCTGGGCGGGGGTTCAAACCGGCTGACCCGATGCCACGTCTGGGGCGGCCCCATTCCGCCGCGCAGGGAAGGCGAGCTGCCGGAGATGCTGGCCGATTCCGTCAACTATGTCCTCAGTTCCTATGACGCGATCCTGACCGACTGCTATGCCGATACCGGCCTGACAGGCTTCCTTGTGACACAGAACGCCCGGCTGATCGGCTGCAGCTACTTCAACAACTACACCTATCGGATGGATGATGTGACGGTGATCGATCACCGGGGCGGCAGTCTGCTGGTTACTCAGGGGCTGTTCCGCAAGACCAGTCCGCGCGCGACCCTCTACCGGGGCGACCGTTCCCTGCTGACCGCGCGGGACAATACGCTGGACGGATTTGACGGTGAAAAGCTGTAAGAATATACCCGGCGGGATGGATTTGGAAAGGAAAGAACGGAGATGAATGAACGGATGCAGGACGCGATCGCGGCCCCGTCGCTCGGGGAAGCTTACCGTGAGCATTTTCTCATCGGCGCTGCCGTCAACGCCTATATGCTCCGGGACGAGCAGTACCGGCGCCTGATCAGGCGCCAGTTCACATCCGTAACGGCGGAAAACGAAATGAAGCCCGAGCGGCTGCTGGACCGGGAAGCGACCCTGGCGCTGGCGGATCCGGTCCGCTGCGCGCTGCGCTTTGATCCGGCGGACCGGATGCTTGCCTTCGCGCAGGAATGCGGGATCCGTGTGCGGTATCATACGCTCGTGTGGCACAACCAGACCCCGCGCTGGTTCTTCGCCGAGGGATGGAGCGACGCGCCGGACGCGCCGCTGGCGGACGCGGAAACGGTGCTGGCGCGGCAGGAGGCTTATATCCTGCAGGTCATGGAGCACGTGAACAGGGTCTTCCCCGGCCTTGTGTACTGCTGGGACGTGGTGAACGAGGCGGTGGAGACGGCGCAGGGCGGACCGGACGGCCTGCGCACGCGCTCCCTCTGGTATCAGACCGCCGGCCCGGCCTTCATCGCCCGCGCGTTCCGGGCAGCCCGGAAAGGCCGGGCGGAGGGGCAGCTGCTCTTCTATAACGATTACAACAGCTATTTCCCCGACAAGCAAAAAGCCATCCTGAAGCTGCTTTCCGGCCTGCAGGCTGAAAACCTTGTGGACGGCATGGGGATGCAGACGCACCTGGACCTGAGCCGCCCCGATCTGCCCGCGTTCGAATCCGGGGCCCGCGCCTACGCGGAAACGGGCCTGACCCTCCACGTTACGGAGATGGATATTCACTGCCCCGGCGCGGACAGGGAGAGCCAGGCCGCGCTGGCAAGGGCTTACGGCAGTTTCTTCGGGATGCTCCTGCGCCTGAAACGGGAGGGCGCTAAGATCGGCTGCGCCACGTTCTGGGGCGTGACGGACCGGTATACCTGGCTGCGGTTCTTCCGCAGGCAGGAGAGTTATCCCCTGCTCTTCAGCGGGGATCTGAAAACCAAGCCCGCGTTCGACGCGGTGATGGACGCTTTGAAGTCCGGGGAACGTTCGACAGGCCCGCCGGCGGAATGAACGGATCCCATGCAGCGCCTTTCCTGAGCGGAGGACCGGACGTAAAACCAAACCGCAGTGACCGACATGACAGGAGGATGAGAATGAGATACGTTTGTTCCATTTGCGGGTATGTATACGATGAAGAAGGGAACACTCCCTGGGCGGAACTCCCGGAGGACTGGAAGTGTCCCCTTTGTGGCGCGGCCAAGGCGGATTTTTATCCGGAAAAAGCAGATCAGCCCGCGGCAAAAGCGGAACCGGTTCCGCACGCCGCGGCGGAAATGAAACCCCTGACCGCCATCGAAACCAGCGCGCTTTGCTCCAACCTGGCCAAAGGATGCGAAAAGCAGTATCAGGCAGAACAGGCCGCGGCTTTCAAACAGCTGGCCGACTGGTTCGCGTCCCGGAGTCCGGCCGGCCCGGAATCGTCTTTTGAGCGGCTGCTCGATTTGGTCAACAGCGATCTGAATGAAAAATATCCGGCTGCCGGCGCGGCGTCCAGGCAGAACGGCGACCGCGGCGCCCTGCGCAGCCTGACCTGGAGCGAAAAGGTGACGCGCATCCTCAAGTCGATTCTGGCGAGGTATGCACGGGAAGGCGACGCCATGCTGGAAAACACGGGCGTATATGTCTGCACCATCTGCGGCTTTGTATACAGCGGCAATGATCTGCCGGAGGTCTGCCCGGTTTGCAAAGTCCCCGCCCATAAATTCGAGAAGATCGGAGGATAAGCGTATGCGTGAAAAAGTAGCGGTCCGCAATGTCCGGATGTGTGAAAAAGACTGCCTTTGCCTCTATGTCTGCCCGACCGGCGCGTCCGATACGGAAAACAGCGTGATTGACGCTGAAAAGTGCATCGGCTGCGGCGCGTGCGCGGACGCCTGTCCCGCAAAGGCGATCAGCCTGGTGCCCCGTACGTATCCGCCGCAGCAGGCCAAGAAGGATGAAGTGATTGCCGCGCTCAGGCAGCTGGCGGACAGCAAAGCGGAGCAGGAAACGATGGCGGCGGGTCTTCCCGGCCCGCTGGCGGAAGCGGTCCGAAAGTCAAACCGTATCATGGCGGAGGATCTGCTGCGCGAATCGGGCTATATGCTGCCCCAGAGCGGCAATGTATATGAACTTTTGAATGAGATGCTCGCGCACCGGCAGGAGCCCGGCTTCCCGGCGGAAGCGGTCCGGCAGCTGCTTGCGTCGGTTTCATTCCATGAGCCCGCGGAAAAAAAGGAGGAAAAACCAATGGAAACCTGGCAGTGCTCCGTTTGCGGATATATCCATGAAGGCCCTCTGCCGGAAGATTTCAGGTGCCCGGTCTGCAAACAGCCCGCTTCGCAGTTCGTCAGGGTGGAGCCTGAAGATACAAAAAAGAATCCGTATGCCGGGACCCAGACGGAAAAGAACCTGGAAGCGGCGTTTGCCGGAGAATCCCAGGCCCGGAACAAGTACACCTATTTTGCCTCGCAGGCGAAAAAGGACGGCTTTGAACAGATCGCGGCGCTGTTCCTGAAAACCGCTGACAACGAGAAAGAACATGCCAAAATGTGGTTCCGGGAGCTGAACGGCATCGGAAGCACTCCTGAAAACCTCCTGGCCGCGGCGGACGGAGAAAACCACGAGTGGACGGATATGTACGAAGGCTTCGCCGTGACGGCCGAAAAGGAAGGGTTTCCTGCTCTGGCGGCTAAATTCCGCATGGTGGCAGCCATTGAAAAGCATCATGAGGAATGCTACAGGGCGCTGCTTAAGAACATTGAAATGCAGGCCGTTTTTGCAAAGAGCGAGGTCAAGGTATGGGAATGCCGGAACTGCGGGCATATCGTTGTGGGCGTGAAGGCGCCGGAAGTCTGTCCTGTCTGCGCCCATCCCCGGAGCTATTTCGAGATCAACGCGGAAAACTACTGACCGGATACGGGAATCCAAAGGTGCACAGGCGCCCGCGGTCCGATGACCGCGGACCGGGCCGCGGGCCTGCGCATGTGAGGCGCGGGCCTGCGGCCGGGTCCCGGCGGCCGGCGCTTTCGGAAG
>CAMJXZ010000135.1 GCA_946409855.1 uncultured Clostridia bacterium
GAGGATACCGCCAGCTATTACAGTTCTTCTCCCGCTGTCCTTGCGCCTTACATGCAGGCTGTGCCGGAACTGATGCAGCTGATTCAGAGCAGGAAGGATTATCTGCTGCTGACCGGCGCGAGGGCTTTTGAAATCCTGCCCGAGCGGGACAGTTCCATCTTTGCAGAATCGCTTCTGAAATCCGGCGATTCCTATCTGCACGCGGTCACGGACGGGCAGGATTCCCTCGAGCGGGGCCCGGAGGACCCGGCGGGGTATTTTGACCTGGCCGTATACGCCCGGCGGTATTACGAGGACCGGTCCAGCAGCAGAATGATCATGATCGGGAACGCGGATCTGTTCTGCGAAAAATGGCTGATGGATAATACGTATTCTCCCGAATTCCTGCTGGCGGTCCTGTACACCCTGGACGGGGGCAGCCGGACAGACCTTCAGATTATTCAGAAGCCCGCGGTCCGCGCCCCGCTTCGTGCCGCTTCCATGACCGTTCCCGCCGTCATCGCGCTTTTGATGCCTTTTGCCGTATTTGTTTTCGCGGTGATCATCCTGGGCGCCCGGAGGAATCTCTGATATGCAGAAAATCCGGCGAAAAAAAGAAAAACAGGTTTCTGCCAGGCTGCTGATCCTTGCCGCCGTTTTATTCATCCTCCTCTGTACCGGCGCGGTTCTGCTGCTGAACAGGCCCAAGCCCCGCCCGGCCGCGCGCCCGGAAGAACCGGATCTGCTGCTCTATCAGAAAGATCTTTCTTCCCTTTCTTCCATCTCCCTGTACCGGGGCGAAACCCTGCAGATGACGCTGCTGTATCAAAACGGCGGGCTGACGGTCGAGGGTCGGCCGGATTTTCCCCTGCAGAAAAACGCAGCCTTGAATCTGCTTTCGGTCGCGGAATCGCTTCGGGCGGATGAAGAGGTCCTGGAGCTTCCGCCAGACGGCACCGTATCCCTTTCCGCGTTCGGCCTTTCCCCGGCGGAAAGAAGCGCCCGGTTCCGGTATACGGACGGAACGGAGATCACTCTCTCCGTCGGTTCCCTGATCCCGATCGAAAACCCGAGATATTACGCCATGGTCACCGGCCGCGACGCCATCTACTCCGTCACCCAGGACATCCGGGACAGCATCAGCCGCACACTGGAAAACATCCATCCGATCGAGCGGCCGCAGGTCAGCAGCCGCTTTCTGGACAGGATCACCATTTCCGGAGACACAGATTTTGACGCCGTCCGTACGGCGGAGGGCTGGCAGATGCAAAAGCCCGTCGCTTACCCCCTGTCAGACGCCGCCATGGAAACGCTGCTGCAAAAGCTGGACAGCATCCGGTTCGCCGGCTGGATCGGCGAATACGATCAGATCGATCCGGCGGCGTACGGCCTTGCCCCCGCCCGCAGGACCATGACATTGTATTTTGCGGAAACGGTCGTCACCGCGCCGGATCAGGACGGAAGAGAACACTCCTTCTCTTTGCCGGCCAATGAAATGAGCATCTCCCTGGGCGATGTCCGCAGCGAAACCAGCTTTTATATGCTGTACGAAGGGCAGGTGTACAGCGGCACCGTCCTTTCGTTCGGGTTCCTGCAGAACTTCTCGTGGGAAAAATACGTGCCGGACCGTCCCGTCTCCCTTGCCGTGAATCATCTTTCCGGCGTCCGCTGCCGGTGGGACGGGCAGGAAAAGGATTTCCGGATCTCCTATACGGAGCGGGTCCTGCCGAACAATGATCTGGAAACGGACGAGTACGGCAATATCCTGTATGACATGACCGTTTCCTGCGGCGGAGAAACAGTCAGCGCCGACGCCTTTGCCGCCTGGTACCTGTCCCTGAATGCCATCTGCGGAACACAGCGCACGGAACCGGTGATGATGACTCCCGATGATGAGCCGGTCTTTTCCCTGCTGCTGGTCAATCAGGATCAGTCCGTATCCAGGAGCGTCGCCATCTGCCAGGGCAGCGCGGTACAGGATATCCTGTATGTGGACGGGATCAGCCTGTTCACGATCGACAGCGGCTGGCGCGGCAGGATCGGTCCGTTTCCGCAGTAAAGATGAACAGTGCATGCCGTGTACGAAATACCTGCCGGGGTCCTATCCCGGCAGGTATTGTATTGGCACATTGTTCCTTCTCGCGTAGCAGACGGTATTCCTGGTGCCCCCGGGCTGCCCGTTATATACGGCAATCACCCGGACGCTGTGGTTCACCATCCATTCGTTCCGCTTCTGATACGCCTCTTTGGAAAAGCAGGGCGCCATGACCTTGACGTATTCCGCCCGGCTCAGCAGAGCGCGGTACCGCCTGCGCCATTCCTCGTTCCAGGGTTCGTCGAAGCCGGCAAAGGGGATCACGGCGATCAGATGCAGGTTCATGTCCGGAAACTGGTCCTTCATCCGGATCACGATTTCCGCCGCCCAGATATCCACGCCGTACGCCATGCCGCTGATAAAGGTGTGGCAGCCTGCGCGGACGGCGGCCAGGATGCTGTTTTCCAGGTCCACCTTGATGTCGTCCTCCGGCCGTTTGAGGTACTGCGGGCGGTGGCCGGTAAAGCAGCACCTGTATTTCCGGTAATTGTCCTTCACGGGGCATCCAGCTCCCATTCATCGTGAAAAACCCCGTCGGCCTGAATGGAAAGAATGTCTTCAAAGCGGATGACCGTCTGCCCGACCGTAACGGCATGGGCGGCGTCCGCGTCCACCTTCCGGCAGATGCCGGAAACGGTCTGCACCTGGCCGCGGCAGCCGAAGGCGGCGTTTTCCGGGTCCGTGCAGGGCACAAAGCGCACGATCCGGACCTGAACCCGGTTCGCCTTCGCAAGCCGGCTGTTCCCGGTCAGCTCCTTCAGCGCAAAGAGGCGGCGGCTGATCAGATCCTGCTCCTCCTCGGAAAGCTCGGGCCTGTCCGTATACAGCACATCCTTGGCGGCCACCGCTTCGCTGAACCCCTTCAGCGCGTCAAAGGGGCTGAAGATCTTGGCCCGCTGGCTGCAGGCCATGCCGGGATGACGCACGGAAAAGCCGTCCCGCCGGTGGACGGGCTTGCCGCGGAGAAACACATTTCTGTATTTGAAATCAGCAGGCATCTGCATATATCCCAGCGTCATGCGATTCACCTCCCTGCCTTTCAAAAACGCCCTGCATTACGCCCTGTGGCCGCCGATCTGCCGGTTCCGCTCCAGCATCGTGGCGCCTTCCAGCATGTTCATTCCTTTGAAAACCGCGTTGGGCCCGTATTTCCGCCGGACCTGCAGCATGGCGCCCTGAATCTTTTTCTCCCGTTCCAGCGCCCGGTAATCCGTAAACAGGTCCAGCTGAAACTCGCCGGCGTCCGCCGTCACATCGTTGGCGCATACGCCCAGGCGCCGGAAGAGCAGCCGGTGATCAGCGCGCGCGTCAAAGGAACGGAGAATGGCGTCCCGCACCATCTGCGCGCTGTTGGTCTTCTCCCTGGTCCGGACAGCCCCGCCGCTGTGCGACGGATGCAGGCGCCCGTAAAAATCCAGGTCCGTGGGGCCGTCGTATTCCGGGCAGGCTTCCAGGGACTTGTAATCATAGGATACCCACCATGTAAAGACCGGACTGACCAGGTTCTTCGTGAACAGATCCATGCAGAGCACGTCGACCATCTCGGAAAGTACGATGCGCGTTTCGTCAAAGGCGTACGGCCGGGCGAGCACCTGCCCGTTGGAAAGGCTGTTATTGCCGGTATGGTAGGACTTGATATCCCGCATGGTGACCGGTTCGATCCCCCAGGCGTGATCGATCAGGATTTCCCCGTCGATGCCGAAAGTCTTGTAGAACCATTCTTCGTCATACTGCGACTTCGCGGCGATATCGCCCATGGTGAACAGATGCGCTTTCTGCAGGCGCCTGGTCTTTCCGGGGCCGATCTGCCAGAAATCCGTCAGCGGCCGGTGATCCCACAAGAGGAATTTATAGCTGTCCTCATTGAGCTCCGCGATGCGGACGCCGTCCCTGTCCGGCTGCTGCTTTTTGGCGACAATGTCCATCGCGACCTTGGCCAGGTACAGGTTGGTGCCGATCCCGCAGGTGGCGGTAATGCCGGTATGCGCCAGCACGTCCCGGATCATGGTCATGGCCATCAGGTGCGCGGGGTGAACGCCCTGTGCCCGCGCCGCCTCTTCATAGGTGTGCAGATAGGGCGTGCAGTCGATAAAGGACTCGTCGATGCTGTACACGTGGATATCTTCCGGCGCGGCATACCGCAGGAAAATCGAATAGATCAGCGCCGATACCCGCTCGTATTCCGCCATGCGCGGCACAGCGATCAGGTAGGGCACTTTCGTATGGGCGGCCGCCTCGTACCGCCTGATCGCCTCTTTGGCCTCGAACAGGCGCGGACGGCCGGGCACGCCGATGGCCTTCAGCGCCGGCGAAACCGCCAGACAGATGGTTTTGTCCGTCCGGCTTTCATCCGCCACCAGCAGCCCCGCCTTCAGCGGATCCAGATGCCTGTACACGCATTCCACGGAAGCGTAGAAGGACTTCATGTCGATGGCCGCGTAGACTCTTTCCATAAGCGGCACCTGCTTTACTGGTCCGGATGCAGCAGCGTATAGCGTTCGATATCCTGCCTGCCGGCCAGTTCCGCTTCATCCATGACGGCCAGCACCCGCCCGATCAGATAGACGGATTCCTCGTCGCTGAAACGCATGACGGGATATGCCGGATTGGCGGAATGCAGACCGTCCGCCTCGTATTCCTTGATGTACATTTCATTGCCGATCATAAACGCCCCGACGTCGCCGAACTGCAGCCCGCGGCCGCCCGTTTTCTCCACGTAAACCCGGTCCCCGTCCCGGAAGGAAGGGAGCATGCTGTCCCCGTTGACCTTGAAGAGATAATCGGCCCTGGTGGCCACCGGCGAATCATAGACAAAGACAGGCTCGCTGTCCTCCGCGAACTCCGTCGGATCGCCCAGGCCGGCGGCCAGGGGCTTTTCGATCAGCGGAAGCCGCCGGAGCCGCGGACAGTTTTCCGCCTCCTGAACGCGGAGCAGCGTTTCCATCAGCCCTTCCGCGGCCAGCCGGTGCCCGTCGCTCAGCTTGCGGAAGCTGTCGATCAGCCGCTGCTCCCGCCCGGAATAAGCCAGCGCCGGATTGTCCAGCGCGAACAGATCATAGAGCGTCACATGTAGCGCCTGGCAGATTTCGGGCAGCAGATGAATATCCGGGCGGGAGCGGCCGTTTTCCCAGTTGCTGACCGCGTTGGCGGATACGCCGGCTTTCCGGGCCAGTTCCTTTTGTTCGATCCCCATCTGCTCGCGGAAGCGCCGGATCTGGCTGCAGACCACCGGCACGGAAGCCTTCGGCAGGAGGCTCCCGTTTTTCAGATCCATGATGTCCGCCCCGGCGGAAGCCGGTCTGCTGAAATTTCTTTTTGCCATCTGTCTGTTCTCCGTTTCCCGTCATTTTCTCTGTCATGGTTATTATAGCACAGTTAATTGCTTATGTAAAGCATTATTTACGCAATTTTCTGTGTTTTATTCCATGCGAATAGAAAAACGCCGGGAAGAGTCTCCTCATCCGCGTCTTTCCGCCGGGGCCGTGTTCCCTGTTTTTATTGACATTTCCGGCGATAATGGATAGAATAAAAGTGGGGTGTTATGGGCACCCGTCCAACCGTGGCGGCCCCCTGTAATGCCGCCCATGAATACAACAGAAAGAAAGGTGCACAGAGCATGGCTTTGTCTTATCGGATGAAAGTGGCGGGTCTGGAAAGGGATCTGCCCATCTGCAGAGTAAACGACGACCTGTATATCGGCGCTTTTGTCATCTTCGGCGACGTGGAGCTGACGGTAGCGTGCGCCCGCGAACTGCTGAAGCGCGCCCCGGAACACGACATCATGATCACCGCCGAATCCAAGGGGATTCCCCTGGTCTACGAAATGGCCCGGCAGAGCGGCGAGAACCGGTACCTTCTGGCCCGCAAGGCGCCCAAGCTGTATATGCGGGACGTCTTCAGCACCACCGTCAAGTCCATCACCACCGCGAAGGAGCAGATCCTGTGCATGGATCAGGAAGACGCCGATTATATGAAGGGCCGCAAAGTCCTGATCGTGGACGACGTCATCAGCACCGGCGAAAGCCTTCGCGCGCTGGAAACGCTGGTTAAGGAAGCCGGCGGCATCATCGCCGGCAGGATGGCCATCCTGGCCGAAGGGGACGCGCAGAACCGCGAAGACCTGATCTATCTGGAAAAGCTGCCGCTCTTCAACAAAGACGGGGAAATCATCGGCTGACCCATTATCCTCCCGATAATTCCTCACAAGAAGCTACAACAGCAGGAGGCATGCTTATGCGTGACAGCGGTTTACTACTCCATATCACATCGCTGGCCGGCCCCGAACGGAGCGGCACCATCGGCCGTCCCGCCAGGGAGCTGATCGATTTTCTCAGCGCCGGCGGCACAAAAATCTGGCAGATGCTCCCGATCGGCCCGGTGGGCTACGGCAATTCGCCCTATCAGAGCCCCTCGACCTTTGCCGGCAACCCGCTCCTGATCGATATCGCGGATCTGAAGGAGCTCGGCCTTCTGTCCCATTGGGACGCGCCCGCCGTACAGCCCGATAAAAGGGTGGACTTTTCCGCCGCCCAGCAGGAAAAACAGCAGGCCCTCAGGCGTTCCTTCGAAGAAAGCTTTTCTTCCGTTCAGAAGGATCTGGAACGGTTCTCCGAAGAAAACCCGTGGGCGCTTCCCTATGCCCGGTATATGGCGCTGTCCGGACATTACGGATGGTTCGACAAGTGGCCCACCGCCGCCAAGCGGCACATGAAAACGCCGGACGCCGAAACGGAAAAGCTGCTGAACACCCTGAGCGATGAGATCCATTACCATCTATACGTGCAGTACGTTTTTGACCTGGAATGGAAACGGCTGCGGGCGTACGCCGCGCAGAAGAACGTGCAGCTTTTCGGGGATATCCCCATCTACGTGGCGCCCGGCAGCGCCGACGTCTGGCAGCACCCGGAGCTGTTCCAGGTGGACCGGGATCTGAACCCCAAGCGGGTCGCCGGCGTGCCGCCGGACTGTTTTTCGGAAGACGGCCAGCTCTGGGGCAACCCGCTGTATTCGTGGCTCAGCATGTGGTTCCACGGCTATCAGTGGTGGATCGACCGGCTGAACTCCATGAAGGACCGTTTCGATCTGATCCGAATCGATCACTTCATCGGCTTTGCCAATTATTACTCCATTCCGGCCGGCGCGAAAACCGCGAAAAACGGAAAATGGGTCAAGAACAACGGCATCCTGTTTTTCGACCGCGTCAAGAAAAAAATACCGGACCTGAACATCATCGCCGAGGACCTCGGCCTGATCAACGACCGGGTCAAAAAGATGATTGCCCATTGCGGCTACCCGGGCATGAAGCTGGTCATGTTCGGCCTGGACGGGGACGAAAACAACGGCAACCGGCCGGAAAACATTCCGGAGCACTGCGTTGCCTATACCGGCACGCACGATAACGACACCGTGGCCGGCTGGTGGGCGCTGCAGGACAGCGAAGCCAGGAAAAAGGCGCTGGACGTGCTGCGCCTCAGGCCCGAAGACGACTTCTGCGACGGGATTGTCCGCGCCGTGCTTTCCTGCAAGGCCGAACGCGCGGTTATTCCGATGCAGGATTACCTGGCGCTTGACAACGACGCCCGGATGAACCACCCGGGCACCGTGGGCGGGATCAACTGGCAGTACCGGATGATGCCCGGGGACCTGAGCGACCCTCTGCTCAAAAGGATCAGCCTGCTGAACCGTGAATATGGGAGGTTTTCAAAATGAACAATACGATTTCCAAAGACATTCTGGAAAATACCAGACAGAATGTCTTGGCATTTTATCACAAGGACATCCGGGAAGCGAACGCCCACGAGCTGCATAACGCGCTCGGCGCCGCGGTCATGTCCGTCATCGCGTCCGACTGGAAGCGCACCGAGGATCTTCGCTGCGCCGGCCGTCAGGCCAGCTACCTTTCCGCGGAATACCTGGTGGGCCGTCTGGTCAGCAACAACCTTCTGTGCCTGGGCGTGCTCAAAGAAACGGAAGCGCTTTTCGCACAGGCCGGCGCTCCGCTGATCGCCATGGAAGAAATCGAAGACGACGCTTTCGGCAACGGCGGGCTGGGCAGGCTGGCCGCCTGTTTCCTGGACAGCGCCGCTTCCCTCCGCCTGCCCGTCACCGGGTATGGCCTGCGCTACAAATACGGCCTGTTCTATCAGTATTTTGAAAACGGCCGTCAGAAGGAAGCACCGGACGACTGGTCCCGCTACGGGGACCCCTGGTCCATCCGCCGGGAAGACCGGGCCGTGATCGTCCCGATCAGCGGGCTTGCGGTCCGCGCCGTCCCTTACGATATGCCGGTGATCGGCTATCGGAACGGCGTCATCGGGACGCTGCGTCTTTGGCAGACGGAA
>CAMJXZ010000136.1 GCA_946409855.1 uncultured Clostridia bacterium
CTGAAGCCGGCATCTGTCATCGTGACGTTCAGGTCCGAGACAAAGTTGGTCTTGACCGTCTTGTTCCAGTTTTTGTCGGTATCATACAGCGCGTACTTGACAAACAGGGAAGGGAAGTCGCTGTTCAGCTTCAGCAGAACGACATCGCCCTTGGCCACGGAAATGTAGCCGGTCATGAAGCTGTCGGTTTCTTCGGTGATCACGCCGGATGTCTGTTCGAAGTTGAAGCCGTCCAGATAATCCGGGTCATTTCTGTCAAAACGGTCCGTACGGTACGCGGATTCATCCTCGTCGGCGGTTTTGACGATGATGTTGGTATTATTGTTGGACATCAGCAGCGTATCCTGGTCCAGCGCGGCGCTGCTTTGCTGATCGGCGCTGGTAAAGATGCTGATGGTGTTCTCGAACTGCAAGCCGTACACGGCGATGCGGATATAGCCGTCGTTGAAGATACGGATGGTCAGTTCGGAAACGTCGTTGAATTTGACCGTATCCTGCCAGACCCTGTTGCTGTCATACAGGGCGTATTTGATGAACTCGGAATTCTGGGTGCTGTTCAGATTGACCGAGACGATGTTCCCCGCGGTTACCTGAATATAGCCGGTGATAAAGCTTTCCGGCTCAACGGTGATCTGATCCGTTGACTGAACGTAGTTATATCCTTCCAGAAAAAAAGGATCTCTGCGGCTGAACAGATTCTCATCGGAAACTTCGGTGGCCATGGCCGGCAGACATACTGACGAGAAGAGCATCGCAAGACAGATGAAAACCGTGAATGCCGGGGAAAGGAACTTCGCCGCTTGATTGTGTCGCATGGGAAACCTCCTGTCAGATGAATCAGTATCGATGGACAGACTCGCAGATAAGCCGAGGTGAGATCAGAGGTTATTGTCACTCAGACTCGACTGATTATAGCACAGAATCATCCGGTTGAGAAGATGGATTTTGGGTTTGCGGTCATAAAAAAACCAAAAAAAGCAAGAAAAAATACAGGATTTCCGCGCAACAGCGGACGAACGCCGTCGGAGCGGGTGCCCAGGCCGGCCGGTCACCCCGCGACGCGCGTGCTCCGGGCGTTATTCGCGCCGTTTTCAGGCCCGGCAATGCGTCCGCGGGGAGAAGGTTTTATCCCCGGAAAAAGGAAAGCAGGGGGATGCGCCTGCGTTTTTCCAGCTTGTCCAGACAGGCGTTGACGGCGAGGACCATAAGGATCGCCAGCGCTGATACGACAGCCCATTGAAGTACCCAGATTTCCGGCAGGCGCAGCTTCTCATAAACGGCAAGCACCAGGATGTGCCAGAGGTACAGCCACATGCTGTGGGAGGACAGGAACCGGACGGCCGGGTGGCTGAACAGACGGAGGGGATGTTTTTCGCAGACCATCATGAGGGTGAACGAGCAGAATACGCCGTAGCTCAGGAAGTACAGCCGGGGCGGGTATTTGGTTTCCTGGAAGGACAGCCAGGCGCCGCCGGTGACCCGGTAATAAATGGCCAGCCCGGCGAGAACGGCCAGTGAGCCGACGGCAATCAGCCGGCGCGCCTTTTCGGACATGCGGCTGTAATTGCAGCCCAGGAAGGTGAGCGCACCGTAAGGAACCAGGTAGAAAACCGTGGTGTCGATCAGCTTGATGTCCCTGCCGATGCCGAAAAAATACATGACCTCATAAAGCACGCAGGCGGCCAGGACGATGATAATTCCCCTGACAGACAGCTTCCAGCGGCTGAACAGAGGGATCAGCAGCGCGCAGTAAAGATAGATCAGCATGATCCAGACATAGCCGATGCCGTACCTGGTCAGCAGGAAGGAAGCGAGATAATACTTGGAAGGATGCGCTTCCCGGGTCAGAAGGAATTGAATCAGGAAATAAATCAGAAGAAACAGCCAGGTGGGCACAACAATCCGCCTGATCCGGGAAAGATAATAGCCGGCAGGGGAAGAGGACAAGGCCTTTTTGCGCGCGTAGGATCTTTCGCCCAGCATCGCGGACAGGATGACCATCAGCGGGACATCAAAGCACCTCAGGGCGATCACCCATTCCGGCGGGCCGACATGGGCCAGAAAGATGCAGAAAAGCGCGAGTACTTTGAGAAAGTCCACATATTCGATTCTGGCAGGTTCTTCGTTATGCCGCTGCGGCTTCTTTTGTTCCATCTTGCGCTGGTTTCCTTATTTGTTTGATTTTGTCGGTGAGGCTGCAAAGAAGCGTGGTCAGCACGATGGGGATGCTCGCGATCATCGAGTACGCGTACCGGTAATACCCGTTGACGGGAGATAACAGGCAGGCGATCAGGATCATGATCAGCGGCGCCAGCGTAAAATAGTATTTCGGCCGCCTGAAAACCAGCACCCCGATCATCATCAGAACCAGCAGAATGGTGTAAAGCCCGATCTTGACCAGGAGATTCAGCACCGGCGCGTTCAGCCACCAGTCCAGGTAATTGTTGACGTCCTGCAGATGGGGATTGTTGTTGTACAGGTTCAGATTTTCATGGAATTTTTTTGAAAGCCAGTAGCCGACGACGACGTGGGGCTTGATGGTGCATCTTTCGGATGGAATGATATATTTGTTGTTGCTTCTCCACATGCCCTTCAGCATCGTCAGCGGATGCTTCAGGAACTTCTGAAACCACAGACGCATATAGGGGCCGGTCGTTTTTTCGTTGAAAACCGCGGTTTCCTTGATGATGTCAACGATTTCAGGGTCATATTTCTGAAGCATCTTGTCGTAATTGTATACCTGGGAGATGATGTCGCGGTCTTCCTGGGTCATGTCATCCGGGTGCTGCTTGGCGTAAAAAGCCATTGTCTGCAGCGGGACGGACATGCTTTCCTTCTGCTCAACCTTCGGGACGCCGAAGACAGGCGGCAGAACGGCGGAAAGGATGATGACCGCCAGCACGGCGCAGGAGGTCAGAATGACCTTTTTTTCCTTTACGGAGAAGACCGCGAAGAGGATAAAGGCGATCGCGGGAATCCAGCCGGCGCTGTTTCTGAACAGGTTCATGAGCACGATGCTCAGCGAGAATACGATAACCTGCCGCCGGTTATGCCAGAAATCCCTGTTCCGGATGGCCATCAGGGAATACACCGTATATACCATGACGGCAAGGCCGAAGTTGGAGTCCTTCCCCATCTGAAACGCAAACAGCGGAAAAACGGGGAGCAGACAGTAGACCGCCAGCAGGCAGTACCCGGCGGGTTTATGCCACAGGCCGATGTCCCGGACGACCCGGGAAAGAAGGGCGATCTCCAGGGAAACCTGGATCATGCAGTAAATAAATAACCCGATATCTGCCTTTCCCAGCAGTTTTCCGTATGAATAAAAGGAGGCCATCAGCAGATTCTGGAACCAGGGGTTATTGGGCGTTGCGTTGGTGATTTTCAGAAAATCGCTGATGCCGGTGCCGGAGTCGCCGGCCAGATTGGCAGGAAAGCAGGCGATGATGTAAGGCAGCCAGCAGACGGCGAAAATCAGGATGATCCGCCAGCGCTCGAATTCAAACTCCTTGGTCAGCATCGTGCGCAGGTCCGCCGCCGAAATGATCTTCGTCTTTGCTGTGACTTTGCTGGTGGCGGGAGCGTCCGGCGCGATGCCGCCTTTTCCTTTGGCAAATTCATCGGCCAGCTTCTGCGCCTGTTCCTGCGACAGATCAGAAACCCTGATCTTCAGGCAGTAGGATGTTTTGCGATCTTTTGATTGAGCCATTGCTATACCTTCCGGATGTTCGTAAAAAAGGTTTCCGTGGGCTTCCGGCCGTTCCTTTTATTTTGGAAGGCAGAACACCGCCGTACAGATCCGTCAGAATCGTTTCCTGATCCTGAGTATCTTCAGTCCTTCATTCACCAGCGCGGGTTCCCGCGCGATTTTAATCATATACGCGCAGGCGAGGATCATATAGAGCAGGACTCCCGCGAAGACCTGCATGAGCAGGGTCGGCACCGGGTGCCAGGAAAGGGATTTGAACGATACCACGCAGACATACATGATCAGCCCGATCAGGATAAACGCGCAGCCGTTTTTGAGATAGGTTTTGAGGGGGACGTCTTTCCGGCACATGAAGAACTGAATGAAGGCTACCGAAAATTCCGCCGCGATGGTGCCGATGATGGCGCCGACACCGGCCATGCCGGGGATCAGGGCAATATCCAGCACAAGATTCACGGCGGCGCCGGCAGACAGGGAAATGATATAGATCCTGTCCCTCCCGGTCGGAATAATGAACTGGGTCCGCAGCGCCGCCGCCCAGCCGCGGAACAGGATCGTGGGGGAGAGCAGCAGGATAAAGTACCCGCACCGGGTAAATGCCTGCCCGTAAAACCATGGGGCAAACACGTCGGAAATGGCGGCGATGCCGAACGCCATGCCGGATGAGAAAAGCATGGCCAGCATCATGACCTGGTTCATCAGCGTCTGCGCTTTTTCCGTTTCATTTCTGGCGAGGCTGTTCGAAATCCGCGGCATTACGACATTGTCCAGGGCAAGAAGCAGCAGGGTCGGCAGGGTGACGATCTGTTCCGCGTTGGCGTAAAAGGCGACTTCTTCATTGGTGCTGAAAGCGCCAAGGAGAATCTTGTCCATGATATTGTACAGGCTGACGGCGATGACCGGCCAGAAAAGCTTCAGGTTGGGCAGGATATGCTTCCGGATGCCGGCCCAGGTGGGGCGGACAAAACGCGTGTTCCGAAGGACATAGGGCCAGATGGCCAGCGCGGAAAGGAGAAAACTCATGGAGAGGATGAACGTATAGGCCGGCAGGTCGGAGGCGTCGTGCACGAACAAAAAGACGCCCGCCAGGATGGCCAGCCGGATGACGGTGCTGCGGATGGTGGTGAGCTTGAACTGTTCCATGCCGTAGCAGAACCAGTTGACGTCAAACAAGCCGGAAAAAACGTAGAAAAACTGAAGCAGGTAGATATACCGTTCGCTGCCGGTGAACAGAAAGCAGTACAGGATGTAGCCCGCTGACATGAGAAAGGACATCAGCGCCTGAAAGATATAAATTTCCCAGAAGCTTCTGTTGGTGACGCTTTTATCGTCCCGTACCCGCGCGATGGCCCGGTTCCCGTAGTTGTTGACGCCCAGCAGCGCGAACAGGAAAAAATAATTGGCCACCGAGTGCGACTTTGAATACAGGCCCAAAGGCCCGGCGCCCAGGACGCGGGTGATATAGGGGGACGTGATCAGCGGCAGAAGGATGGACAGAAGCTGGTAGGAAACGTTATAAATCAGGTTGACATGGAGACGGCTTTTCTTCTGCATGACGGTAACAGCTCCCGGTGATGGATGAAACGGGGGAAAAAGATGGATCAGTAACCGGTCGAGTACGGCAGCGTTTCTCCCCAGTTGGCAAACATGAAAATAAGGGCGTTATAGGCCAGGCAGTACAGGATCGAGACGATCGCTTTCGCGGAGACATTTCCGCCGACAGGCGTCTGCTTTTCGTACAGATGCGGATGGATCTGGCCGATTTCTTCCCTTGGGCTGAGGAGCCCGAAAGCGGGAATCCACAAAAAGTCGAAATACAGGCTGATCCGGTTGCCCATATACGAGTGAATGGTGACCACAAAGAAAGTGAAAATGATTACCGAAAAGAGCATGCCGTATTTGATGTAGCGGATGAAGCCGCTGTTTCTGTCCCCTTCGTCGCTTTTCAGCATAAAAGCGACGATGAAAAAACCGATCAGCCGCAGCCCTTCGTCAAAGATGGTGCGGGGACGCATGATGAACCAGGCCAGATGGTTGCCGGTCTGGTTGGTGAAAAACTCCGCGTAATCAGCGTACTGCTCAAAGAAGGAAAGGGTGCTCAGCTGCATGGTGACGGTTTTCCAGTTGACCAGGAGAACCGCCAGCACGGCGCAGAGGATGAGGTTGGCCACGATCCGGGCGTTCTGATTTTTGATGCTGACAAACAAAAACAGAAACAGATAAAGGAGCGTGCCGTATTTCGCGCTGGAATGGAGCAGCAGCGCCATCACGTTCCAGAAAACGGCCCGGAACCACTGGTGTTCCTTATAGTAGTATGCGGCGAGCAGCAGGCAGGCGGTGGCGGCGCAGTGCCTGGTGATGTTGAAGCTGGCCTGGTAAAACAGCATGAGGTAAATGAACAGGGTCACCGCGATCGGGATGCGCTCCCGTTCCCGGTAGGCGTAAACCGCGACTGGTCCGACCGTCAGAAGCTGCAGCGTAAAGAGGAAAAGATGGTGGTCTTTCGTGATTCTTTGCAGGAAAAACGACAGATAGAGGTAAAACGGTTCCTCCATATTATGCTTCGCGGTGATGATCTGCGAAAGCGAACGGTAGGAAAGGGACGGCGTAAAAAAATGCAGTACGGTGTTCCGGGTGTCCGTCCCGACAGACAGGCTCCGCATCCCGGCAAAAAGGGAAATCATGATCACGCCGATCAGCAAAAGCAATTTGCACTGCCAGGGACGGCGGACGCAAAAATCAGCGATGATCAGCGGGATCATGAGAACGATGAAAACACCATAATAAAAAACGGTTTCATAGATGTAATAGTGCACTGCTTGACCTCCAGCAAGAAGTCTCCGGCTTTATGAAACCAGGCTGTGATAGATGGACAAAACGCGTTGCACGGTTGCCTGTATGGAAAAATCGGAGCAGGCCTGTTCACAGCCCCGTTTCGCGATCCGCTCCGCTTCTTCCCGGTGCGTCATGATCCAGAGCAGTTTGTCCGAAAGATCCGCGTCGTCCTTAACCTTAAACAGCAGCCCGTCCGCCCCGTCGTGGATCAGCTCGCGCGTGCCGCCGGAATCGGTGCCGACAGCGACCAGCCCGGCCATTTTATACTCAATGGTCACCCGGCCGAAGGCTTCCCGGCTGGAGGCCAGAATGCCGACATTGCACTGCTTCATCACGGAAACGACGTCATCGGTGAACGGAAGAATATCGATGAAGGGCTCCAGCTCCCTCGCGCGCACGTATTCCCGGATCATCTTTTCGTAATCTGAAATACCCCGGTCGCCGACGATGGTCAGGTGAACCCGGCTGTTTCCGCCGCGCACCAGCCGCTCAACGGCCTTGATCGCCACCAGCTGGCCTTTTTGTTCGGAAACCCTGCCGACCAGGATGCAGCGGACGGATGAGCCCGCAAACTTCCCTTCCGCCGGCTGCTGATAGATCTCAGGCTCCAGACCATTATAGACCAGGGTGCATTCCGCGTCCAGCTTGTTTTCCCAGAATTGCTTGATATCGTTGGAAATCGCCATCCGGCAGGCGGCTCCCTTGAGATAGCGGGTGAGCCTCGCTTTGCCCCGGGTATCGTATCCGTGATCGTCGCTCAGATACTCCCGGAAATGCCAGACGTAGGGGATATGGCAGGCCTGCGCCGCGACCGCCCATTCCATGCAGGAAAACAGGCTGTTGAGATGAACCAGCTCGATCTTGGATTCCCGGAGAAACCGGACCATTTTCCTGCGCTGCCAGGCGTTCAGCACACGCTTGACCGGATAGTATAAAAGCGAGATCAGGTCATGCTGCCCCTTGCGGTATACATAGAGCTTGGCGGGGATAAAGGCGGTCGTGCAGCCGTTCCGGATGGCGTTTTCCACCTGAACTGTCTGCCGGTGGGAGACAAAATAAGGGATCACGCCCCGCTGGCTCAGCCCGCGGATCAGGCTGGCCTGGGAGCGGGCACCGCCGGTCAGGGAAGAACTGTCATCCGAAACGAAACATACCCGGATTTCTCGATCACTCATGCTGCTGCGCTTCCTCTTTCAGGAAATTCATGAAAGCCCGTTTGTTTTCTGAAGCGGTTGTGGTCGGCCGGCCCAGATCGCTGCGGGCGCCGACGGCGCACTCGACTTCGATGAAGGAGAGCATATGCTGCTCTTTCGCGGTTTGAAGCGCCCGGTCCAGCTCTTCGAAGTTTTGTACACGCACCGTATACGGATAGCCGCAGGCGGCCGCGACCCGGGCCATGCTGATCTGACCGGCGACCGTCGGCATGCCGCCGACTGTTTCGTGCGCGCCGTTGTTGATCAGGACGTGGATCAGATTGCCGGGTTTCTGCGCGCCGATCACGGCCAGCGCGCCCATGTGCATCAGCGCGGCGCCGTCGCCGTCGATGCACCAGACGCGCCGCTGCGGCTGCTGCAGGGCGATGCCCAGCGCGATAGAACTGCTGTGCCCCATGGAGCCGACGGTCAGGAAATCCCGGCTGTGATTCTGGCCGTTGCTTTCCCGGATCTCAAACAGTTCCCGGGAGGCCTTGCCGGTTGTGCTGACGATCGGGTCATCCTGACTGACGGCGGCGATGTGCCGGATGATCTCCTCCCGCTTCATGCTGAAGCTGTTGGAATACCGGACCTTTTCGTCGTATGTAAGAGCGCCTTTCCGGATGATGAAAGCGACATCTTTCCCATCTTTCAGATCTGCCCGGAAAC
>CAMJXZ010000137.1 GCA_946409855.1 uncultured Clostridia bacterium
TGGCCTTCAGCTCCAGCTGCATCTCCTTGCGCAGCTTCAGGTCCAGCGCGCCCAGCGGCTCGTCCAGCAGCAGCACTTCCGGCTCGTTCACCAGCGCGCGGGCGATGGCGATGCGCTGCTGCTGCCCGCCGGACAGGGAGTCCACGCTCCGCTTGCCGTAGCCGGACAGGTTCACCAGGTCCAGCATCCGGTCCACCTTGCGCTTGATTTCGTCCTTCGGGGTCTTTTTCAGCTTCAGGCCGAAGGCGATGTTGTCCGCCACGTTCAGGTGCGGGAACAGCGCGTATTTCTGAAAGACCGTGTTGACGCGCCGCTTGTAGGCCGGCAGGCCCGTAATGTCCTGCCCGTCAAAGATCACGGTGCCCGTCGTCGGGGTCTCAAACCCGCCGATGATGCGCAGCGTCGTCGTTTTGCCGCAGCCGGAGGGCCCCAGCAGCGTCACAAACTCCTTTTTGCGGATGTACAGGTTGATATGGTCCAGGACCGTCGTCCCGTCGTACTCCTTCGAGATATCGGTCGGCGTGATCAGGCGGGGCTGCTCCTCCATGCTGACATACTCAGGGAGCGTCACTTTGCTTTCTTTCATCGCGTCTGTCCTCCGTCAGAATGAAGGTGGGGTGGAGACCCACAGGATGCGCGCCTGGGTCTTGGTCCGGTTCTGCAGGTAATGGGTCTGGCCGGGGTGGATGCTGAAGCTGGCCCCGGGCCGGAGCCTGGTGGCCTTCCCGCCCAGCACCAGCTGCGGGAAGCCCTGCAGCACAAAGCCGAATTCTTCCCCCTCGTGCGGCGCGATCTCTTCCGTGCGCCCGCCCGGCGACAGCGTCACCAGGATGGGCTCCATCCGGTTGCGCTGGGCGCCCGGCACCAGCCACAGGACCTTTTCGCCCAGTTCCCCGTCCACCTTTTCGAACATGTCGCTCTCGCTGAAGACCACCTGTTCCTGGGCGGGCCCGGCGAAAAATTCCTGCAGGTTGGTCCCCAGGGCCTCCAGCATGTCCGTCAGCGTGGCGATGGAAGGGGAGGCCAGGTTCCGCTCCACCTGGGAGATAAAGCCCTTGGACAGCTCGCACCGGTCCGCCATCTCTTCCTGTGTCAGATTCCGCTGAATCCTCAGCTGTTTGAGCCTGTCGCCGATATCCGCGCCCGTCATGCCGCGCACCCCCTTCCGCCAAAGAGCAGGCCTGTTTGATCCTGCTAAACAAAAAGTTCACGCCCGGAGTTTAGTTTCCCTAAACTTTTTGGGCAGGAACATTAAACCACATTCTCTTCCGCTTGTCAATCCCCCGGAAAAAAATGTATGATTTTTTCCTGTTTGTCTTCCCCCGCCCGTCCCCGTGCGGCGGGGACGGGAAAATTTACAATCCCGACGGAAACAGACCACCCGTTTCAAACGTATATAAGAATGGGGAAGGCGGTGAAAGGGCCTTCCCGGGAAAGGAGTTATATCATGAAAAAAACATTGGCATGGGCACTGAGCCTGATCCTGGCGCTGTCTGCCGCGGGCGCGCTGGCGCAGGCGCCGGAAACCGTTTTTGACCGGATCGCCGGCCTGAGCTGGTCCTTCAGCAGCGGCGTGGGCGCCTGGTCCACGGACCTGACGATCCGGAAAGACGGCACCTTCCGCGGGGAATTCCACGACGGCGAGATGGGCGAAACCGGCGAAGGCTACCCGGACGGTACCGTCTACGGCTGCCTCTTCAGCGGGAAAATGACCCAGGTGGAGCAGGTGGATGAAAACACCTGGAAGCTCCGGGTCGATTCGCTCGTCCCGGAGGAAGGGCAGGTCCCGGAGGTGATCGAAGACGGCGTCCGCTATGTGACTTCGGAACCCTACGGCCTGAGCGAAGGGGACGAAATGCTTCTGTACGCGCCCGGAACGCCCCTGAGCGTTTTCGACGAGGACATGGTGATGTGGACGCACGCGCTGGAGCAGGACGATCCGCCCGCCGCGCTGGAAACCTGGTTCCTTTCAAGCGAAAAGAACGGCAGCGGTTTCGTGGGATATCCGGAGGAGGCGGCGATGCCCAACCCGTGGCAGGAGATGACCGCGGAGGAACTCGAAGCGGCGTCCGGCCTGCGCTTTGCCGTGCCGCAGGACGCCCGGCAGATCGTCTACCGGTATCTGGCAAACGAACACCTGGCGGAAATGCAGTTCACCCTGGACGACGACGAATTCTGCGCCCGCGTCCAGCCCGCCGCGCTTCAGGAAGGCGAGCTGATGAACATCTCCGGGATCTATATGGGCATGGAATATGAAGAGCCCATCACCGTCGGTCACTGCGCCGGCACCATCGGCCTGGCCCAGACCGGCAGCCAGGACTGGGTGGAGCTGTGCCTGTGGTACGACCCGGCCCCCGGGCTGATGTATTCCCTCTCCGTGCACACGATCGATCCCGACGGCTTGGACCTGACGGCGGTCGCCCAGCAGGTTTACGTGCCCATGCAGGGAGACAGATGACGAAAAACGCCCCCCGCCGCCACGCCAAAGCGGCGGCGGGAAGCCGAAAAACAGCATCACACAGCGCAAAGACCGGGCCGCTTTCACAGCGGCCCGGCCTTTTTGTATTTTATTTTTCCCCGGCGGCCTGTGTCACTGCCCCGCCGTCTTTTTTATTCCTCCAGCTCGAACAGCTCCGAGGCGTATGGGGCGTTGTAAACATCCACCAGGACGATCTGCAGCCAGTAGCGGCAGCCATCCCTCCGGGGAAGCGGCACTTCCTCCAGCTCCACGCGGTCTCCCAGCGGGCATTCGTACCCCGCAATTATTCCGGCTTTCTCCCACTGTGTGAAGGGGATCAGCCTGTCCCGGTTGTCCCTCGTGGGCACGTTTGCGCCGGAAGTAAATGCGATCTTGTCATAGTCCGTCAGCTCGATCTGCTCCCGGCCGGTATCCAGGCGGCTGTCGTCACTGGGACGGACGGAAAGAAGGTTCCACCGGCCGGTATCCGGGTCATGGCTGATCAGGAGCGTCACATTTCCTTCCGGCCACGGAGGCAGACCGTCGTCATGTTTGCGGTGCAGCTTGCCGACCGTCCGGCAAAGGGCGCCCTGTCCCCCCGCCTGCCGCAGGGTCGGGATCAGCGGCGCCGTGTATTCTCCGGAGCGGATCCGCAGCGTGGTGCCCGCGTAATCGGCGCGCACGGTGTTTCCGGCGATCGTGCAGTTGTCCCCCGAATACACGAGACGGAATCCTTCGCCGGGGGTTTCTTCCAGGATGAGGTAATACGCCCAGGACAGCTCGCTGAGCTGGTCGTCCGTCAGCACCACCGAATAGGGCTCTTCCCCCTGGACCGGGGTGGTGAAGGGCGTCTGGCTGCCCGCCCGCAGGGCCGCCTCGTAGTGATCCATGAAGTTCAGCCATTTTTCCCCCGGGGCAAGCCGGTCCAGCGCTTCCCGCCAGAAGCGCTGGTGCGTCCGCTCCGCGTTCTGCGGGAAATAGACCGCCAGGCCTTTTTCCCCTTCTTTCTCATCGCTCCGGGGCGCCAGCACGCAGGCCCGCAGACTGTCCAGCACAGGGCCGGCGTCCGCCAGCGCCTCGCCGTATTCCGACGCCAGGCAGAACAGGTCCACCAGGTCGTACTCCGTATCGGTGGAACGCATCGCCCCCCGGCTCTTCGTCCGCACGCCGCTGACGGCGGTAAACTGCCCCGTCTGCAGCTGACTGTCCAGGGCCGAAAAGAACCCGTTCAGCGCCGGCCCCAGGCCCTGCGCCCGGGCCATATCCACCAGCGTCAGGGCGTAGTTCTCCTGTTCCAGGTACGCCGGTTCCCGGCCGTATACCTCATCGATAAAGCGCGCGTAGCCGGACACGACGGCCCGGCCGGCGGCCTCCCCGTCCGTGTCTGCCCCGAGGGTCTTCAGGAACCCGTAATCCCAGCCCTCGGCCGGCTCCAGGTCCTCCGACGCCACCATGTAGCGGGCGAAGGGCGCGAACGCCAGCACCGTCTCCGCGCTGGCCATCATGCAGGCGTCAAAGCCGATCAGGGAAAGGGGCCGCTCCCGGACGCCAGCGCCATCCAGCGCGGAAACGCTCTCCGGCAGGGTCAGCCGCGCGTCCGCTGAGGTCAGGTCGCTGCCAAAGCCCTCCATGGGCCCGAAGCCGTGGTTCCAGAAGATCAGGGCGGCCGGGGTTTCCGGGTCTTCGGGCAGCCAAGCAAGCAGCCGGCTTAAGGTATCCGGGCTGCCCATCCCGCCCGGCTTTTCGCCGAGCAGTTCCCGGCCCTCCCCGGTGACGCGCCAGACGCAGCACCGGTTGGCGGGGATATCCCGGCTGCGCCAGCTTTCGGCGCCGCCCGTCATGACGATCAGCTCGGTATCTTCCCGCACCGAGGCCTGCATTTCGGCAAGATCCTCCGTGGCGTTGCCGCCGGGCATGAACAGGCCGTCCCCGCTTTCCAGGTCGGACCCGACCATGTACACAAGCACCGTCCACCCGGGCTTTTCCGCCCCGGCCGGGCAGCAGGAAAGCACCAGCGCCAGCGCCAGCAGGGCCGCTGCCGTCCTGGTCCTTCCGGAAACATTCCGGACATGGATCTGTTTCATAAGTCCTCCCAAACTGTCCGTCCCTCCGCCGCCGGCCCGCCCCGCTTTTTCAGCCGGACAGGCGCCCGGCGGGCTTTCCGGGGATCCGATGGGTTTTCTGTCCTCCAGTCAGGCCGGTTTGACCACCGTCCTGAGCGCGCTGATAAAATCCTCCCCGGACAGTTCACCGGAGGACAGCACGATATAAAGCCCCGCCCGTTCGTACGCGCAGTAGCGGATGCCGGTATCCGGGTCCTGCGCCAGGACGACGGAAGCGCCGTTCACCGTCTGCCGGGCCAAAAGCGCCGTGTACAGCGGCGGCGCGTCGCCGGTGACGGAAACGTCCAGCGTTTTGCCGTTCGCTTCTATGGTCAGGTTCCCCAGGCGCCGGGTGACGCCGTTCAGCGTCTGCGTCCCGGCTTTTCCCTCGGTCACCGTGCCGCCCAAAAACAGGGTTTCCGGCGCGCAGCCGAAGGTCTCCTCAAAGGAAAGGACCTGCGTCCCCCCGCCCCGGGCCCCGCCCTGGGGCAGGGAGCTCAGTCGGATGCTTTCAAAGGTATACGCGCCGCCCCTGCCGGACAGCCCCACAACCAGCAGCACCAGGCAGGCGGCCGCCGTCAGCACGGCCGCCGGGATCTGCCAGCGGAAGGCGGGCTTCCCGCCGGCCCCGGCTTTCGCCTGAGTCTCCCGAAGGCGGCGGTTTTCCGCCAGCATCTTCTGCAGGGTTTCCTTCGCCTTTTCCTCGGGGATATGCAGTTCGTCCATCTGCCGGACGTATTCCGGTCTGTTCATCGTTTCCCCCGGTTTGCTCATAGTCTCACCCGTCCTTCCAGCTGTTTGCGGAGCGCGTCCCGCGCGCGGGACAGCCTGGTTTTGACCGCCGCTTCCGACAGGCGCAGCACCTGCGCGATCCGCCGGACCGGTAAATTCTCATAATAGAACAAATGGATCACGACCCTGGCCGTATCCGGCAGAGCGGCGACCGCCTCGGCCGTCAGCTCCGCGTTCAGGTCGTCCGGCGGGGCTTCCGCCGCCGGCTCCCCGGCGCCGTCCGTTTCTTCCCCGCCGTCCCCCCGGTCCGGCTTGTCCAGCTGATCGTCAAAGTAGACGGTCTTCCGTTCCCAGAAGCTCCGGAAGTGCTTGTGGCAGGCGTTGATCGTCACGCGAATCAGCCAGGCCTTCAGGTGCTCCTCACCGCGGATCCGGTCCGAATAGCGCACCAGCGCCATGAAAACATCCTGCTGGATATCGTCCGCCTTGGCCCGGTCCTGCAGCTTGACAAAGGCCAGCCGGTACACCATATCGCCGTAGGTCCTATAGGCATTGGTCAGTTCCTCGTCCGTCATCCGTACGCCGTTCATGTGCATCCCCTCTTAATCATTCCTCTTACAGGGGATTATAGCATGAAACGGCGGCTCAGGCAATCCTTCATGTGAACGGAAGACGGGGCATCGTCATTCCGGCGACGCCCCAATGTTTTATAGGATGGATCAGGTGAACCGGACGCCGGAGGAGATCATGTCCCGGTAGATGTTTTTGGTCAGCACCCGGCCGTACCAGCGGCTGTTGCTGCGGCTGGTGAGCACGCCGCGCACGACCGTCGGCTCCCCTTCACCGCTGCGGATGAACGGGGAACCGGCATCCATGCCCCAGGCGACATCCTCTATGCTGACCTGAGTCGCGCCGTATTCTTCCGCCACCGTATAGCAGCTTTTCAGGCTGCCGTAGGCGTAGCCGTCCACCGACACGAACTCCCCGCCCCGGTCGAACTCGCTGGCGTCGGCGCTGAAGGAGGTGGCGAGCCACCCGGTGTTCTGCCCGATCTCTTTGGGAAACACGACGTAGCCGATGTCGTTGGCTGAATTGTACCCGCGGGAAAAGTCGCAGTAATAGGTGAAGGAGCACTGGCCCTTCATGTAGCGGTAGCGGTAGTTGCTCTTGTTGACATAGCCGAACCAGAAGCTGAGGGTTTTGGCCGGCCGGTTGTGCACGTGGCAGTTCAGGTTGTGGCCGGCGGTGATCAGGCCGTTGGGGGCCACCATGACGCCGGTGCCGGTGGTGGTGCAGCCGCATTTGAACTCGATCTCCATGTAGGCGATGGCGGAATAGGGATAATCGTAATAGGAACCGGCGGCCAGCGCGCCGGCGGGCAGCAGGGTGATCAGCAGGGCGGCGGCCAGGACGGCGGCGGTCAGACGGCGGATGTTTTTCATGGGGATGCTCCTTTCTTTCTGAGGACCGGATGCCCGGCCTGTTCTTCGTGTGTTTCCGTTTCGTTTTTCTTATGATGAAGCGTTCTCTTATCCGCTTTCATCAGCAACAGCCGTCCCGGGACGGAAAGGTTACAGGGGCGGAAAAACTTTTTTCTGTCTTTTTTACACGAGGCCGCCGCCGCGTTTCTTGACATTCCCGGGCGGATGGTGTACATTAACCCTTGAAATGCGAACGAAGGATAAAACGGTAAACCGGCCGGCCGGTCCGGCTGACGGCTGCGGGGAGGTGTCCTGTCCATGAAAAAAGCGCTTGCGGCGCTGTTGACGCTGACGGCGCTGTTTGCCCTGGCCGGCTGCGCGGGGAGCCCCCGGACGACAGCCGCCCGCACGGCGGCGCCGGAACAGCCTTTCTGCGGTTCCTATACGTCCGGGAAGACCTTCAGTTTCGACCGCAGGTATTACGCCGTGCCGGAAGCGGACGGTCAGATGATCCGGGTATCGGTTTATCTCGCTTCGGAGAATGTGCGGGTGGATGAATTCCGGCCGGCCCGCTCCATGGATTTCTGGGGGATCTGCTGGGAACGGGACACATACAATATCTGGACCCAGTCGGGCGACACGGGCACACGCTGCTATGAATGCCGGGACGGCCTCTGGGAGGAGGCCGATCCCCAGCGCCGGCCGCCCTCTTACATCATTTCACGGTACGACGCGCATTACCGCGGCCATCCGGAGCTTTGGGACGCCATGTATGTCAGCCCGGCGGAATGATTCCTCCCCTGCGCCTCGTTCCGCTTCAGCGTATCATATATCTATTACTATCTGTTATCTGTTCAGTTCGACAAAAGGAGGCTGTCACTGATGAAAAAAATGGAAATCGCCGGCATGATCGACCACACCCTGCTCAAGGCCACCGCCACCGAGGAAGACATCAAAAAGCTCTGCGAGGAAGCGAAGGAATACGGCTTCGCCTCCGTCTGCGTCAATCCCGTCCACGTCGCGCTGGCGGCGCAGGAACTGGCGGGCAGCGGGGTCAACGTCTGCACAGTGGTCGGCTTCCCCCTGGGCGCGACCACCAGCGCGGTCAAGGCCTTTGAAACGGAGGACGCCGTCCGCAACGGCGCGGAGGAGATCGACATGGTCATCTCCATCGGCGCCGCGAAGGAAGGCCGCTTTGACCTGGTGGAGCAGGACATCGCCGCCGTGGTAGCCGCCGCGAAGGGCAGGCTGGTCAAGGTCATCATCGAATGCTGCTACCTGACCGAGGAAGAAAAGACGCAGGCCTGCCAGGCCGCCGTCCGCGCGGGGGCCGATTACGTCAAGACCAGCACGGGCTTCGGCTCCGGCGGCGCGACGACGCACGACGTGGCGCTGATGAAGGCCGCCATCCCTGCAGACCGCAAGGTCAAGGCCGCCGGCGGCATCCATACCTATGATGAAGCCGCCGCCATGGTGGAAGCGGGCGCCTCCCGCATCGGCGCCAGCGCCGGCATCCGCATCGTATCGGAGGCGGAATGATGGATCAGGAAAAGCTGGACCTGCTCCGCCAATGGGTGCTGGACGCCCGGCGGATCGTGTTCTTCGGCGGCGCCGGCGTCTCCACGGAAAGCGGCATCCCCGATTTCCGCAGCGTGGACGGCCTGTACCACCAGCGCTATTCGG
>CAMJXZ010000138.1 GCA_946409855.1 uncultured Clostridia bacterium
GGTTCCTTCCCCTTCGATGGCATACTCTTCCTCGGAGAAAGTAAAGTAGAATTCCCTTCCGGCTTCGCCGTCCCGGCAGGTAATGCCGTCCCACAGGCTGTGCACGTTGCCGGGGCCCGTGATAAAGCCGATGTGCACTTCCACTTCGCAGTCCGTCAGGTCCGTACCGGAAACCTTCACGGAGAAGGTAATGAGTTCATGATCCGGACCGGTCATGCGGATGCTGATTTCATCTTCGCCCGCCGTCACGTCCGGCGCAAGGGCGGCCCAGTCACTTTCAAATACGCCGCTTTCCAGCAGGTTGGTTTCAAAGCGCACCCCGGTCTCCGTCGCCCATGCTTTCAGGAAGGCATCCCCGTCGCAGGCTGCATCCAGAAGGATTTCGTCCTTTTCCCGGCGCAGGGTGCAGGTCACCGTGCCGTACCTGGCGGCGATGTCCGCCAGTTCTCCCTCTCCTTCCGCGGAGACGGTCAGGGTAAACGTCCGGCCGGCCATCAGGCGGGTCAGCAGGTCAAACACCGGGCTTTCCGCCCCGGCGGTCATGGGGATCATAAGCAGCAGAGCCAGCAGCAGGGCAGTCTTTTTTTTCATCACAGATTTCTCCTTTTTTTCAGGCAGTACGGGCCGATTGAACACGGCTCCGCGCTGCGCATCAGACATCATTTGATCAACGGAAGATGACTTCAAATGCGTTGTACATCATGAAGCGCCCGAAGGTGGAACTGTGCGGGAATTCGGTCAGGCAGAAATATAGATTGTTGGTTCCGGGATCGCGGCCATAGGAGAAATGATCCGTATCCGCAATCATGCGGGCAATCATTTCCGTCATGGGGTAAGCGGAATCCTCAGTCCCGCCGCAGGCGGAATAAATGAATATTTCTTTTCCCCGGAGGGTTTCCATCACCCCGGACATGTACGCGAACTGGTCGTCCGCGGAAGCGTCAAACCCCAGCGCGGGACCTGAGAAAGGCAGAAACCACTGGGCGTAATCCGCCAGCTCGCCGATCATCCCCCAGGTAATCAGGCTGCCCCGGGAATAGCCGTTGAAGGCGCGGTGCGCGCGGGACGCGGCAAAACCCGCCTCATCGGCCGTTTCCGCATAGGTGCTGTATGTGCTTTCGATCAGGGGCATGATGTCGTGAAGAAGCTCCCTGGGCCAGAGTTCCACCACTTCGCCGCTCTTTTTCCGGTAATCGTTGAAGTAGGAAGGGAAAACAAAGATGAACGGTTCGCAGACGCCCTGCGCAATCATGTTGTCCAGCGCGTTTTTGTAATAGGCGGACTGGATCAGGTCCTCGGCATGGGCTTCCGCGCCATGGGTATAATAGATGATATTGTACTGCCTGGACGCATCATACCCGTACGGCAGATACACATACAGAATCTTCCGGATGGGGCTGGTTTCATAGACGGTGGCCTCATAGCGGATCTTGACCACCGTTCCGGGCTGATCGCTGGGCGCGTCGTAAAAGCTTTCATCATAGCGGCGGAATACGGTTTCCGCGCCGACCACGTCGGTCGTTACATACAGCGTGTCTTCCCTGGGAACACGTTCCTCCGCCAGGGCGGCACACAGGCCAGCCAGGCAGATAAGCGCCGTCAGCAGCGCCAGAACCTTCTTCATACGGATCCTCCTTTTCGCTTTCGTCAGTCCCGGCATACAACCCCGGACCATTATTTCAGATATTCATCCATATAGTCGAAATAGTTGGACCAATCCTCCGGCGTAACGCCGTGGCTGCCCGAACGCATGTGGTAGCCCATGCTTTCCGTGAACACCCGTTCGCCCACGCCGGGCTGCTCCGCGATTTCTCCCTCGATGACGCCGAGCCCGTACACGCGGAAAGCGTCCCGGCTGAGCAGCAGCGCGTTCCAGGTGCCCTGGGAATCGTTGGACGTATCCACCTCGGCGCTGCTGATATACACCTTGCGCGGCGCGACACAGGCCAGCAGTTCATGCTGATCCACCGGCAGCTCGTCGATCCGGTCGTTGAAAGTCTTGCAGGTGCTGTTCATCCACCAGCGGAAATTGGCATTCAGGTCGCCAAGCTGCTCCTTCGTGCAGCTGCGGGTCATCGCCGCGCCGCAGGTCCCGCTGACGTTGGGGATCACCAGCGCGATCCGCTCGTCATTGGCGCCCATCCACAGGGCAGCTTTGCCCAGGCGCGAGGTGCCGGTCACCGCCAGACGGCTTGCGTCCACCTGCGGATCGGTCACCAGATAGTCAGCCATCCGCTCCAGGCCGAACGCCCACGCTGTCAGCCCGTTCACGCTGCCCTTTTCAAACAGGGATATCAGGCGTTTGGCGTAGGTCCGCACATTGTCCGGAGAAAAATCGTTGCACGAGGCGATGGCATACCCGTATCCGCGGCGCACGGCTTCCGCGATGGTGCCGTCGTCCCGCTCGCCCCGCGTGCCTTCCTTGATATTGGGATACCTGTTCATGGAATAAGAAGGCAGGATCTCCGGGTCAGCCAGGGCGGTGTGCACATCCCCGGACAGGCTGAAGATGACCGGCACCGGCTGTTCCGCTTTGGGCAGGATCAGCAGCATCAGGGCGTCGCAGGTTCCAAGCTCCGTCGTCACGGTGATCCGGACCTGCCGCCGGATGGCGGTGCCGCCCAGCGTTTCACCTTCTTCCAGGATCTCAAAGGCGGTTTCAAAGCCCTTGGCCGGGATCGGGCCGTACATGTAAGTGCCGAAAAGTTCCAGCAGTTCCGTCCGGCGGGCAGCCATCTTTTCCGGTGAATCCACCGGAGTACCGTCCTCCAAACGCATCAGTTCGGGAAGATTGACATACTCCCTTCCGCCGATCGTTTCCGCGTTCGCCGCCAGGGACAGCGTCAGCAGGGCAATCAGCAGCACGCACCATTTTTTCATTCCGGCATTTCCTCCTTTTCGCTTCCTCTTTTCGCTTTCTGTTCCGGGGCTTCTCCCGGCCCCGTCCTTCCATTGTACTATACAAAAAGAAGCGGCATGCCGCAATGCATACCGCGTAATCCAGTGTTTTCATATCGTAACTGGCCGATTATTCCCTGTGGTTCGTATCCAGCAGCAGGATATCCAGGAAGAACATCCTGCCCCGCTGTTCCGCCGTCAGCATGCCGTCGTATTTTTCCGCGATCCGGGTCATGCTCTTCATGCCGAAGCCGTGCCAGTCCGGGTCCTCCCTGGTCTGGGGCAGGCCGTCCACAAAATCGATGCCTTCCTCGCACGGGTTTTCCATGTGAATGGTGTACATGTTGCCGTCCCGCGCGGCGGACAGGGAAATAAACCGTTCCGCGTCCTCCGGCAGGGCGGAGACCGCGTTGATGGCGTTGGTCAGGGCATTCTGGAACAGGGAATACAGATCCAGCTCCTCCACGAAGGAAAAGTCCGTCATGCCCAGGCTGCAGGTCAGCACGATGTTCCTTTGCTGGCAGATGCCGATTTTTTCCGCCAGCAGCACGTCCAGCACCTCGTTGCCCGAATTGGCGGGCCGTTCGTACGCGGCGATGGAATGCTTGAGCCTGTCCAGCTGCTCCTGCGGAACGACGCCCCGGAAGGACTTGATCAGGTGCTTGAGGTCGTGGTATTTTTCATTGATGATCTGGGCGCTTTCCTTACTGGCCTCATACTGCACCCGCTGCTGGTGCACCAGCTCCCGCATGGTTTCCACATGGCTGGCCAGCCGGGCCTGCTCCATCACGCCGAACTGCAGCGCAAGAACCGTCACGTCGATCACGATCTGAAAGAACGCCTCGGCGATGATCGCCTGCCGGTTCCTTTCCGGGTTATCCTGGGTCAGGCGGGCCATCGCGATGCACAAAACCAGCACGCCTACCGAAAAAACGGCCTTGATCTTGTTGTCAAAATTGGCCTCCCTGTTTTTCGCAAAGGGCCGCAGGGCGAAAAAGAGCAGCGCATAAACCGCGCCGTAGCAGATGAAATCCACCGCCAGGATGCCGTACTCCATGCGGGAAAACGCGTCGAAAGCCGGGATCTGCCGGCACAGGGTTTTGACGCTGCCCGCAATGTCCTGGGCAATATAACCGGTCGCGGCGGTAAACAGCACCGTCCAGATGCTCTCGCTGTAGCTGAACCAGATCACGCCGATCAGCAGCAGATAGACGATCAGCGGGATGGCGGCATGGCTCGCCATGGCCTGCGGCGATGTGCCGGGAACATAAATGCTGTTCCCCACCAGGGCCAGCAGCCCAAACCCGGCCGCCGTCCCAAAGATCAGCCGGATCACGTAATGATTCCGTTTTTTCAGCGAATACGAAATCAGCAGCACGCCCAGCACGGACTGCAGCAGCAGCATGGCGCTCCGGGTCATTTTATACCATTCCGGCATATGATCCATTTATCTGCTGCCCCCTTTATACCTGGCCACGGCAGCCAGGAAATCCTTCCGCTTGGCTTTGCTGACGGCCAGTTCATCCTGCCCCACCGTCACGGTGTCGCCGTGGATCCCCCGGACGTATTTCAGGTTGACCAGGTAGCAGGCGTTGCAGCGCACGAAATGGGCGTCCGTCAGTTTGTCTTCATAGCTCTTCAGGTTGCCCCACTGGCGGATCACTTCCCGGTCGGTATGGATCAGAATATCGTGATTCGCCACTTCGATATAGGCAATCTCATCCGCGTTGATCCTGCGGATTTCCTCCTTTGTTCGCAGCTCCAGCGTCGCGGAGGTATTCTGGTGGGCCAGGATCCGGCAGACCCGGTCCATCTTCGTCGAAAACTCCTCGTACCGGACAGGTTTCAGTACATAATCAAACGCCCCCACCGAATACCCCTCGATGGCGTACTGGGTCAGCATGGTGATAAAAATGATCATTACCTTATTATCCATCATGCGGATGCGCTTCGCGGCGTCCATTCCCAGCATGTCCGGCACCTGAATGTCCATGAACAGAATGTCCGCGTCGCACTTGTATTCCGTCAGAAAAGGGATGGAACGTTCATAATGCCTGAGCGTATATGCAAAATCCGGATGCGCGGAAGCATATTTTTCCAGCATCCTGATCAGCCGTTTCGCCTGCTCCGCCTCGTCCTCCAGGATGACAATATTGATCACGCCGTTTCTCCCTCCGGATGTGATTGATCGGCGCCGCTTCCGCTGAGGTGCTTTTCCGACAGCAGCCGGCGCCTTTTTGAAATGAAGCCTGCCCCAAAAAGGGGCAGGCTTGTCATCGCGCTTTTCCGGGTTTATTCGGCTTTCACAAAGATGTAAGCGAAGGCGACGTCGCCGTCTTTCTTGACCATGTTGTCTTCGCTGTAGCAGACGATCAGCTGGCCGTCTTCGTTCATGCCCATGTACTTCATGTTCTCGTCAGCGATCTCGTCGCTCTCGATGCCGGTGACCTCGCAGAAATAAAGGCTCTTGTCCTTCGCGCCGACCTTGCTCAGCTTGCCGACACCCTTGGAGATGTAGGTGCCGCCTTCGGTCCAGCCGGTCCACTCTTCGTCCTTGGTCCAGTCCCAGCCGTCCCACGGCAGCTTCAGCGTGGCGGCGTCTTCGGTGATGGAGGCGTCAAAAGCCAGGGTGGCTTCGATATCGTGCACGTGCGTGTGGATGTACGCGGCCTGGTCCACCATGACGCCCGCGTCGGAACCGGTAGCGCTGCCGTCCATCACGGCCTTGACGGTCATGGTCACGGCCTTTTCGGGCACCGCGATCAGGCCCTTGGCCTCGATGCCGTTTTCATCGGCGAAATCTTCGCCGACGTACGCGGCAGCCAGCACCCACTCGCCTTCCCAATCGGTGACGGGGCATTTCCGGTTGAAGGTCATGACCTTTTCAGGATCGGCCTCCAGGATATTTTCGGCAAAAGCGATGCAGGAAATCATCATCACAGCGGCCAGGAGCACAGACAGGAACTTTTTCATCGTACAAACTTCCTTTCATATTTGATTTCAAGCCGATTTTTCAGCTTATCCAACCAGATTATAGCACAAATCCACCGGATATGCAAAGCAGCGCCGTAATTTTTTACACGCCGGAATAGGCGGCGAAACCGCAGTCGATGGGCAGCACCACGCCGGTGATGGCGGAAGCGGCCTTGTCGTCGGTGAGGAAGAACACGCCGCCCAGGAGCTCTTCGCTGTCCACAAAGCGGCCCATCGGGGTGCCCCTGAGGATCTTGGCGGAACGGGCGGTAGGAGTGCCGTCGGCGTTAAAGAGCAGCGCGCGGTTCTGGTTGGAAACCAGGAAGCCGGGAGCGATCGCGTTGGCGCGGATGCCGCTGCCCGCGAAGTGGGTGGCCAGCCACTGGGTAAAGTTGCTGATGGCGGCCTTGGCGCCGGAATAAGCGGGGATCTTGGTCAGCGGGATGTAGGCGTTCATGGAGGAAATGTTCAGGATGCAGCCGTGCTTGCGGGCCACCATGTCCTTGGCAAAGGTCTGGGTGGGCAGCAGGGTGCCCTGGAAATTGAGCTTGAAGACGAAGTCCACGCCGGAAGCGTCCAGGTCAAAGAAGGTTTTCTGGCCTTCCTTGGCCTCGTGCTGGTATTCGTTGTCGGTGGTCGCCCGGGGGTTGTTGCCGCCCGCGCCGTTCACCAGGATATCGCAGGGTCCCAGGTCCTTGAGCACCTGCTGGTGCACCTGCTCCAGCGCCTCGGGATCCAGCACGTTGGCCTTGTAGCCTTCGCAGACATAGCCCTTGGCTTTGAGTTCATCCGCCAGCTTTTTGACTGCTTCTTCATTCAGGTCCAGCGCCGCCACCTTGGCGCCCGCCTGGGCATACGCCCGGGCCATGTCGCCGCACAGCACGCCGCCCGCGCCGGTCACCACGACCACCTTGCCGGAAAAGTCCACATTCAGGGGAAGATTCATTTTCTTTTATCTCCTTTCAAATTGGGTTTCTCTTCGCCGGGCCATTTTTCCATGGCCTGTTCTACGGTCATGCCCTGGGCGATGCCTTCCTTGCGGGCGCTGTTGACCGCCTGGATTTCCTTCATCCGCGCGCCGGAGAGGCTGTAGCCGTGCATGGCCCAGAGGGTCGCAAGCCAGGCAACCATGGGGATCACGCAGAACATGACGATGACCGCGACCTTGATGCCGGAAGAATAGGGCGTAGCGTCCGTGGGCAGCTCAGACAGGCCGGCGCAGATCAGGAAAATGAAAGCCACCAGCGTCTGGGCCAGGGAGGACACCAGTTTGTCCACCAGGGAGAACAGGGTTCCCATGATGCCCGGGATGTACTTGCCGCTGCGATACGTCTCATAGTCCGAGCAGTCGGCCACCATGGGAATGGGCATATCCGCCGTGGCGTAGTAGGCGCCGTACCCGATGCCGAAGAAGAGGATGAACAGGATCGTGTACAGGTTGAGCGGCCCGCCGTGATTGAAGGGGAAGGACAGCATGGTGGCCGGGTTTTCGTGGTTGGAAAGGAGCAGCAGCACCAGCACGCCCACATAGCTGATGAGCGCCACCGCCACATACCGGGTCAGGGAAGCCTTCTGGCCCTGCTTCTGGCTGGTGCGCACGCTCAAAAGGAAGAAGGGCACCGCGAACACGTAGCCCAGGATCATCATGGGCAGGTAGAGGCTGTTGTAGTTGCCCATCATGATGCCGTAGAGCGCCAGCAGCACCGTGGTGTTGGTAGCGATGGCCAGGGCCAGCTTGCAGCCGGCGCCCGCCACCATCAGGCGCTGCATGGGCTTGTTGTGCCTGATGATCTCCGCGTACTCGGACATCTTGACCTTTTTCTGCGCGCCGCCGCCCAGGCCGTAGTACTTGGGCTGGTCCTTTTCGGCGATGCCGATGATGGCCAGGATGGTCAGCAGCACGGCCACGGCGATGCCGATGGGGGTGATGATGCGGTACAGTTCAGGCCGCGCGTAGCCGGATTGGATCACCGTGCCGGCCGCGTCCTTCACGTCGTACATGCCTTTGACCAGGGGGATGAGGAACTGCATCACGCCCATGCCCAGCATGGAGCCGACGGTGTTGAAGATGGTGAACAGCGGCCGCTGGTTGGGGTCGTTGGTCAGAACGGTCTGCCCCGCGCGGGTGACCGAGGTCTGGAAAGTGTAGCCGATGACCCAGATCATGTAGATGATCACGAAGGCCACATAGCGCAGCCATTTCATCGTCCAGGGGATCAGGGGCGTCACAATGTACAGCAGTACCACGCTGACCGCCATGATGACGCTGCCGATGATCATGAAGGGACGGAACTTGCCGATCTTCGTGCTGGTGCGGTCCATCAGCGCGCCGATGATCGGGTCGGTGATGGCGTCAAAGACGCGCATGACCGTTACCATGATGGAGGCAAACATGCCCAGCTCCAGGACGCTGGAGCCGAACTGGGCCACATAAGACAGGATCAGTACAAAGTAAACGTTGGTGGCGCCGTTGTTCAGCGGGAACAGCGCCAGCTGATACATTT
>CAMJXZ010000139.1 GCA_946409855.1 uncultured Clostridia bacterium
CATCAGAGGGCCTGTCCTCCCGCCCGGCATAGGCATGCCAGTCCGGCCAGACGTGCATGGTCACGTTCGGCCAGTAGTCGAGGCCGGCGCGCTTCAGGTAGCGGTTTTCAAGCTTGAAGCCCAAGGGTTCGATAAGGTTGAGCTCCGTGCCGGTCGCGGCGCAGAGACGCGCTATGTTGCCGGTATTCGGCGGAATTTCCGGCTCGAAAAGAACGATGCGCATGGGGTTACAGTCTGCCCGCTATGCCGGGAACTGCCTGACAGCTCACGCGGATGTCATGAGAACCTCGGCCGCTTTCATCCAGCGTGGCGAAAATGTCGGCCTCGGTTACCTCGACCTGTGCGCATCGCGCACCGGAGGCGGCCATGTGCTCGGTGAGCAGTTCCATGGCACGTTTTTTCGCCGCCTCGAGAGTGAAGCCCCTGCCGAGCGGCTCCTCATGGTCGAGCGAAGGGGCGCGCAGACGGGCCCGTGACGTGTCGGCGTATATTTCAAGGGATGCCGTGGGCAGGGTGAGCGCGGCGCCAACCGCATTCGCAACGTCAGCATCTGGTGGCAGGACGACGGGAAGGCCGAAGGCCTTTGCCATGCGAGTGCGCATGCAGGCTGCCGGGCCTCCGACGAGCAGGATGCGGTCGGGCGCTATCCTGCCGGCGGCGCGCAGGTTTTTGATCACCGCCGTGCCGACATACCGGAAGGGCGCGCAGTAATTGCCTCCGGCCGTGGCGTTGAAGGTCAGCGTGTGCCCGCGCCCGTCGAAGATTCCGCTGAAGGGATGGGCGGAAGAACCGATCATCGAGGTCACCGTGAGGTCGTTCATCAGCCCGAAATGCTTGCCGGACAGGTTGGCGCCGCTTTCCACCTTCTGCGCCAGGAGGGCCCAGTCGCCGCTGCTGCTGATCTGGTACGGGTCGTCTTCGCTGCCGGCGCCCAGAAAGCCCGTGACGTCGGTAAATTTGGCCTTTGGGGTCGGCATGAACCGGGAAACTGTCCGGTCGTACTCCATGATCAGGAAGACATCGTCCATTTGGAAATGGGTGGTATGGATGGTCTGCCCGGGCTGGAAACTGATGTTTGTATCCGTGAATTGATAACCGCCCGGATATATCGGATAATCAGCAAACACGCCCGGCTGATTGCTGCCGCTTTCCATTTCCACGTAGCCGCAGCCGTTCTCGATGACGAGCTGGAGGCTCGCGATCCCGATCTCTCCGCCGGAAGCGTACACGCTGCCGGATTGCACGAAGGTCTCTTCGTAGGTGTAAATGCCGCCAATGTTCCCGCGGACGTCAAAGCTGCCGTCAAGGACCAGGGCGCCGTCCGATACCCGGATGGCGAAGTCGTTCACCGGGGCGGACATATGCCATTTTCCCTTGATCGTCAGCCGGTCAACGCCGTTTGCCAGAATGGTGTTGCTCGCGCTGAAACCGCTGGAAGATTCGTAGGTACAGCCGGAGATCACCGGCTCGTTCAGCGTCAGCGTCTTGGTCACCGGGTCATAGCTCGCCTTTCCGTCGCCCAGAATGTCCGCCGCGTTGGAAGATGTCACCAGGGTGCTGCCCAAGGCGAGGCCGTACAGCCGTTCGCTGTCAAACTGAACAGTTCTGGCGGGATAATGCCCGGCGGAAGAGATCGGGATATAAACCGGCCCGGCTTCCGGAGGAACATAGTTGGGGTCAAACACTGTGTGACTGCCGACATATCCGCCCCCGGGATGGACCAGTTTCACCTGGCTGGTGCCGGATTCCGGCAGACTGATCCCTCCCATGGCGACGATCGCGGCGAAATTCTCGCCTTTGAAATACGCGGTATTAATATCACTCTGCAGGATCAGCTGCCCGTTGTGGACGTGAACGCCCCGCTCGTTGGAAATAGCGGTGAAAGTACCGCCTGCCAGGGTCAGGTTGCCGTTCAACACGATCACGCCGCCCATATCGGTGCCTTGCGCGTATACTATGCCGCCGCTGACCGTCAGGCCTTCCTGGGCAATGATCCCGGCGGACGTGCCTTTCAGGGTAAAATTGCCGTTCAGCGTTACCGGCTGGCCTGCGGCGTACAGACCGACCGTGATATCTGTATCATGCATGTCGTACTTTCCCTGAATGGTCAGCGGGATATTGCTGGCGTATATTTTCACCGTGCTTCCGTCAGCCGCGCTTCTTCTGCTCCCGCTGATCGTCGGTTCGTTCAGCGTCAGGATGTTCGTATCCGGATCGAAGCTGGCTTTCCCGTCGCCGAAGATATCGCTCTGGTTCAGGCGGTTCACTCTTGTATTGCCCAGGTACAGGAGATAATCGTGATCAATGACCACTTTCTTCGCCCGACGCCCGGTATTGGGGCCCGTGGGCTGCATGACTGTTCTCAGCTCCGAGTAAAAGAAACCGCCGGCAGGTTCCACAATCTGCAGGTTCTGTGCGTCTTGATTGGTGATTACCAGGGCATTCGTCTGCACCCCGAGCTCTACACCCTCCAGTACCACGCGCTCCGCGGCCCCGCTGATATAGAGGGAGGAGCATATCATCCCAATGGAATCAATGTATTGATTATCATCCTCCTTCTGGCAGACAGCCGTGACGGAGCCCCCTTCAATATGGATGTCGGAGACCGCATAAATCCCGACGATTCCATTGATGCTTGTCGCTGTGAGCTCGCCGCCGCGGACCACAAAGGTGCAATTATAGTTTGTCCTCAATCCGTCATCGTCCCTTCCGGTGAAGGAGGCCTGCCCGCCCAGCATTTCAAATCCGTCAAAATTGACCCACGCGCCTTTTTGATCGCCGCTGATGGTGATGTTCCCGCCGCTGATGGTCAGCTTGCGGGTGACGAACAGGCCGCAGTTACCGCCGGTCAGCGTGACGCTGCCGCTTTTCAGTTCGGCCGACCCCACCACGTTCAGGCCGTTTTGCCCGCCGATCAGCGTGACGCTGCCGTCGATGACCGCTTCATAGGGGGAGTAGACCTCTGACGCGTCGCAGCCGACGAGCGCGCCGTCCGTGGTGCCCCGGAATGTCAGGTCTCCGCTCAGGCGCAGCGACCCTTTGCGGACCAGGACGCCGTAATCTGCTTCCGCCGCGTTCATCCGGTAATTGCCGGTGATGGACAGGGAGATGCCGCTGGCGTAGATCTTGGCCGATTGGGAATCGGGGAGTGCATGGGTTCCGGGGATATTTACCCCGCTTCGCAGCGTCAGCGTACCGGTATCCGCGTCAAAGCTGGCCTTGCCGTCGCCGAAGATATCCTGACAGTTCTCCGGCCGGACATTTACGCTGCCGAGCCAGAGCGGATAGGACTCATAACCCGGCTGGATTCGGACCGTCTTGGCGGGGGCGCCGCTTTCATCGATATAGACCCAGCTGCCGCCGACCTTCTCAAAAGACGCGCCCAGCGGCTGCGAAATACCCTGCGTTCCTTCCAGCACGTATTTTTGCCAGCACACCACCAGGCCGGTCTGTCCGCCCTGCATTTCCACCGCCGTGGAATTCTCCTTCACCGTCATTTCGACGGTACGGACGCCGACCTCCGTTCCCTCAAACCGGAAGTCCCCGTTGAGGGTCAGGGGAAACCCCGTATATACGCCGTATTGGCACCCGTCGGCGGAATCCATATGGTAGCTGCCCTGAACGGTGATTTCCCGATCGGCGTAGATCTTGGCTGAAATACCGTTTTTGTCCGTATGCTTTCCGGGAATTACAGGATCGCCGTTCAGTGTCAGCGTACCGGTATCCGGGTCGAAGCTGGCCTTGCTGTCGCCCAGGATATCCTGATAATTCTCTCGCCAAACAGGCACGCTGCCGAGCCAGAGCGAAACCTCATAACCCGGCCGGATGATGACCGTCGTAACGGCGGTGCCGTTCTCATCGACAAAGGCCCAATTGTCATCTATTTTCTGGGTTACTGCGCCCAGCGGCTGCGAAACACCCTGCGGTTCTTCCAGTATATAGAGACCCATATGCAGCAGCGCGGCGTTCTGACCGCCCTGCATTTCCACCGACACGGAATCCTCTTTCACTTTCAGGCCCCCGACGGAAATGCCGGCCTTTGTTCCGACGAATTTGAAGTTTCCGCTGAGTATCACGTAATCATACGATAATATGCCGTATTGACACTCGTCATCGGAATTCATATGGTAACTGCCCAGGATGGTGATGCTGCGGCCTGAATAGATTTTCGCCGTAATGGAATGGATGTAGCTGTATTTACTGTACAGCCCGGGGATCACCGGATTGTCGTTCAGCGTCAGCGTCCTGGTTTCCGGGACGTAGCTGGCTTTGCCGTCGCCCAGGATATCGTCCTTATTTTCGGACGTCACCTGGACGCTGCCCAGCCAGAGCTCATAGGTTTCCGGCTCGTCCGCCAGCGCCGGAGCGCAGCACAGCAAAAGCAGCAGGGCCAGCGCCAGTGTCATGCTGATACAAATGGTCCGTTTCATAAAGGTGGAGTCCTCCTTTCATTATCGGGAAAGCGGGAACCGAAACAGCCGCGCAGGGCAGGAATGAAGAACGAACGTGCCCGTGACTGCCGTTTGGCATCGGATCAGGAACGGTTCATGAAGAAACGGCGGAATATAACCGGTATCATGGAAACAAATATCACTTCATATTATATTCTACATGATCGCGGGGCCTTTTGCAAGCGGAAAATGCGCCAATCAGGCGACCGGAAGAAGGAAAAAAAGCGCCGTGTGCCGCCCGCGCCCCATATTCCTTTCAGGGCGCGCTAAAAAGGACTTGAAATGCGGCGCGGCGGATGATACGATAGACTGTATCAGGACCCATGGAGCGCGAGCGGGCCGTACCCGAAAAGCAGGAAAGGACAGTGACAGAGCATGAAAAATCCGGACAGTTTCCCGGCGGTTTCCCTGGGCGTATTTCCCACGCCGGTTCAGAAGCTGGAGAACATCAGCAAAAGGCTGCGTACGAACGTTTATATCAAGCGCGACGACCTGACCGGGCTGGGCCTGGGCGGCAACAAGGTGCGCAAGCTGGAACTGCTGCTGGCCGACGCCCTGGAAAAAGGCGCGCGGGTGGTGTTCACGACGGGGGGCGCCCAGTCCAACCACGCGATGCTCACGGCCGCCGCCGCGAACAGGCTCGGGCTCAGGCCCATCCTGATCCTGAAAAAGCGCGGCGTGACGGAACGGGTCGGCAACCGGCTGCTGGAGGACATCATGGGCACAGAGGTCATCCTCATGGATACGGACGATTACGCCGACATCTACGCTGAAATGGACAGGATCGGCCGGGCGCTCGGCGTTCCGTATTACAAGATTCCCTGCGGCGGCTCCAACGCGCTGGGCACCCTGGGGTACGTGAAGTGCGCCCGGGAGATCGCGGGGCAGGGCATGCATTTCGACCACCTGATCTGCGCCGAGGGCAGCGGCGGTACGGCGGCGGGGCTCGCGCTGGGGGCGAAGCTGTATCTGCCCGGCACAAAGGTATACGGCATGATGGTCGATACCGAACCGTTCGACAGGATCACCCCCGCGCTGATGCGCGAAGCGGCGCAAATGCTGGAGGCTGATCTGGAGATCGCCGCGGCCGACATCGAGCTGATCGATGTGTGCGGCCCCGGCTACGCGAAACCGTCCGAAGAAGGGAACGGGGCGATGGCCATGATGGCCCGGGAGGAAGGCCTGTTCCTGGACCCGGTCTATACCGGCAAGGCGTTTGCCGGGCTGATCCGGCTGGCGGAGGCCGGCCGGTTCCGCGGGACGGACCGTGTGCTGTTCGTGCACACAGGCGGCGCCGGCGGGCTGTTCGCCGGCATGTGACGGCAGGAAGCGGCGGTGCCCGCTTGCGTCGGGCGGAAAGCCGCGGGGGAATCTGCCTGCCGACGCCGGCAGCGTCCAATCCAGCCGTCCGGATCTCCCGGTGAAGATCCGGGCGGCTGTTTGCCCATAAATTCTACTAAACGTCAAAAAAATAATTGACAAATTATACGAATATGGTGTTCAATCTCCATCGGGGATCGGATATAATGGCATCGTCACCAGGAAACAGACCGCCCAGGAACCGGAACGGAGGGATGACGATGAGTACCGTGATCCGTATGAAAGATGAGAAAACGAACGCCCTTTGGGGAAGCGGCGGCAAGCTTCCCGGAAAAACCGCCGGAGGAAGCGTATGGAAAACAATCTGGCTGAAAATATCCGCCGTTTCCGGAAGGATCGGGGATTCACTCAGGAACAGCTTGCGGAGCGGCTCGGTATCACGCTGGGAGCGGTTTCCAAATGGGAGAGAGGAAGCTCTGAGCCGGAACTCTCATACATTATGGATCTCGCAGAACTGTTTCACGTATCGGTGGATGCGCTGATCGGGTTCACCATGCGGGGCACCGACGCGGACGCGGAGGCGGACCGGATCGAGGAAATGATCAAAAGCGTTCCGGCCGGTGAAGAAAAAGGCGGGGCCGACGTCTGGAAGATCGCGGAAGAGTATGAAAACGCGATGAAAAAGTTCCCCAATCATTTCCGGATCGTGTGCGGGGCCGCGATGACCGTGAAGCAGATCGGCGTGGTGTACAAGCGGGAAGAGGAGCTCAAAAAAGCGCTGGCGCTCCTGCGGCACGCCATTGACCTGATCTCCCAGAACAGGGACCCGCTGATCAACGAGGCGCTCCTCAGGAACGAAATCGCCGAGTGCTATTCGTCCCTGAAAGACTACAAAAAAGCCATCGAGGAATTCAAAAGGAACAACCTGACCGGCAGCAACGACGCCCGGATCGGCCTATTGTACACCCAGTTTGAGAAAAAGCCGGAAGAGGGGATCGCGTACACGGAAAGGGCGTTTTTCAGCGACATCAGCGACACGATCACCGCCATGTGCGGGTATCTGTCCTATTATATCGCCACAGGCAGGTATGACCAGGGGATCCGCGCGGCCGAATGGTCCATCCGGATGATGGAAAACCTGAAGGAAGATCCGTCCGGGCACGCCTTTATGGATAAGATCATCAGCCTGTTTTATCTGGACCTGGCGGTCCTGCAGGATAAAAAAGGGCGGACGGAAGCATCGGAAGAAAGCCTTCGCACAGCGCTCCGTTTGGCCGCGGCGTTTGACAGGGAACCGGTATACACGCTGGAAAACCTGGTCTTTGCCGGCAGCATGGAAAAGACGATCGTCTATGACGACACGGGGCCCACCGCCCTGGCGGGCCTGCGGCAGTCCCTGCAGGAAAGCGGGCCCTGCGTTTCCGACGGGTTCCGGGAGAAGTTCGAGCGGGAAATCGCAAAAACGGAGGCGCGGGACGGCGCGGGCCCTGCGTGAGACCTGCCCTGCGCCGCCGCGCGGCATAAGAAAATACAAATGAAAATAAAGCAGGATTCAGCCGGGCCGGGGAGCCCGGGCGGATCCTGCTTTGCTTGGCGTGCCTGTATTTGCGCCGCGCGTTTATTCCGCTTCATAGGCCGGCTGCCAGCGGGCGAACCCGGCCAGGGCTTCGTCCGTGCGGATGTAGTAGCGCCTGCCCTTGTTGAGTGCGGCGATCTCCGCCATCTCCGTTTCCGTCAGGCTGAAGTTCAGGATGTCCAGGTTGTCCCGGATGTGGGCCGCGTTTTTGCTGCCGGGGATCACCGCAAAGCCCATCTGGACGTGCCAGCGGAGGATGACCTGGGCAGGGGTCTTGTCGTATTTTTCAGCCAGTGCCTTGAAGACCGGTTCCTCAATCAGGCCCCTGTCGCCGTGGCCCAGGGGATACCAGCTCATCAGCCGGATGCCGTACCGGTCCAGCGCGGCGCGGAGCTCGTCCTGCGGGAAATAGGGGTGCGCTTCCGCCTGGATGAACTGGGGGACGATTTCCCATTCGGTCTCCAGTTCGGCGAGGTATTTCCCCTCAAAGTTGGAGATGCCGATGGCTTTCGCCTTGCCGTCGCGGTACGCTTTCTCCAGCTGCCGGTACCCGGCAAGCCAGTTGCCCGCGGGCTGGTGGATGTAGAGCAGGTCCACATAATCCACACCCAGCCGGGCCAGGGTCCCGTCCACGGCGTTGGGATTCTCGTACTCGGATGGCCAGAGCTTGGTGGACAGGAAGACGTCCTCCCGGGGCACGCCGCTCTCCCGCATACCGCGGCCCACGGCGCGCTCGTTCACGTAGGCGTTGGCGGTATCGACCAGGCGATACCCCATTTTGAGGGCCTCCCGAACGCTGTTCCGCGCGTCCGCGGGGGCCAGCATGAAGGTGCCGATGCCGATGACCGGGCAGGTCAGGCCATTGTTCAGCTTATTGATGTACCAATAAATACTTGAACTATGTTTCAATCTGTGATATAATATT
>CAMJXZ010000140.1 GCA_946409855.1 uncultured Clostridia bacterium
CGGGCCTTTGGGGAATTTTCCGCAAATGCGGCATTCCCGGCTGGTGGGTGGCGGTCCCCTGCGCCCGGGATGTCAAGCTGGGAAAGGCGGCCGGCCGGGAGGACGAAGGCCGGGTGATGGCGGTCTGCCGCGGGATCATCATCCTGGTCAACCTGGTGGTGCTGTTTTCAGGGCAGATCATGCGGGGAGACGACGGATCGGGGGTCGGACGGCTGTTTGTTGTCGCCGCCGTTGTGGAGCTGCTGGTAGGCGTGGTCGATGCGATCTATCTGATCCGCGTGTACCTGGGCCTGCTCGAGGTGTTTGAGCGCAAGAGGAAATGGATGTTCCTGTGGATCCTGTTTGACTGGCTTCCCGCCATGATCTGGGGCTGGAACAAGAAATATCAGCCCCTGTGGACGGTGCAGGATATGCGCAACGAGGTAGCCGAATATTTCTCGGGCTCCAAGGCGGACGTGCTGGACGAGGGCCTGACGGTCAACCTGGAGGAGCGCACGGCGACCGAGTTCTTCAAGAAAAAATACCTCCTGCGGGACATCCACATGTACATCCAGCCGGGGCACATGGTGCTGCTGCTGGGCGGCTCCGGCGCGGGCAAGACCACCTATCTGAACGCCGTCAACGGCTATGAAAAGGCCAAGGCCGAGGTGGTGCTCAACGGCCGGAACATGTACAAGGAATACAAGAACATGCAGTACGACATCGGCTTCGTGCCGCAGCTGGACCTGATGCGCGGCTCGGACAGCGTGTACCGCACCCTGATGGACGCCGCCATCCTGCGCCTGCCCAAGGAGCTGAACAAGGGCGACCGGCAGGCCCGGGTGGAAGAAGTGATGAACATCTTCGGCCTGACGCCGGTCAAGAACAACCTGGTGGTCAAGCTGTCCGGCGGCCAGCGCAAGCGCCTGTCCATCGCGATGGAATTCATCTCCAACCCCACCCTCTTCATCCTGGACGAGCCGGACAGCGGCCTGGACGGCGTCATGGCCCGGGAGCTGTTCCAGCAGCTGCGGCAGATTGCCGACCAGGGGAAGATCATCATCGTCATCACCCATACCCCGGACCGGGTCATCGACATGTTTGACGACGTGATCGTGCTGGCCAAGGACGCCAACCGCACCGGCCGGCTGGCCTATTACGGATCCATCGAGGACGCGCGGACGTTCTTCGGCAAAGAAAAAATGGAGGAGATCGTCAAGACCATCAACCGCCAGGAAGAGGGCGGCGAGGGCCGGGCGGACGAGTTCATCCTGAAATACGCGGAGGTGCAGCATGGCTGAGCAGAATGCAGAGAAAATCGCCCGCGTCCGGCGGATGCGCCACAGGGGACATGGGACCCAGGTGCTTGTCTACCTGGGCAAGCAGCTGCGCTTTTTCATCAATGAGAGCGACTGGAAAGTCCTGGTCATGGCGGGGATCATCGCCGCGCTGGTCGGCATGGTCATCAACAAGCGCATTTTTATCAACATGGAGGGCAGCATGATCGGCGCCTTCTCGCTGACCTGCGTGGCCATCTGGAACGGGTGCTTCAACTCCATCCAGTCCGTCTGCCGGGAGCGGCCCATCATCAAGCGGGAGCACCGGTCCGGCATGCACATCACTTCCTATATGCTGGCGCATATGATTTATCAGTTTTTCCTGTGCGCGATGCAGACGGGGCTGACCATCTACGTGCTGCAGCTTATGGGGGTCCAGTTCCCCCAGGAAGGGTTCATTACGCCCTGGCCGTACCTTACCCCCTGGTCCTTTGTGGACATCGGCATTTCCATGCTGCTGATTTCCTACGCCTCGGACATGCTGAGCCTGCTGCTTTCCAGCATGTCCCACACCACCACCACGGCGATGACCGCCATGCCTTTCGTGCTGATTTTCCAGCTGGTCTTTTCCGGCGGGATCATCCCGCTGCCCGCGTGGAGCCAGGCGATCTCCAATTACACCATCTCCAACTACGGCATCAAGGTGCTGGCCTCCCAGGCCGGGTATAACGAGCTGCCCATGGTCACCGGCTGGAACACGCTGGACGGCATGCGGAAAAGCGAGATCGGCGGCTCGGTGACGGTGGGGCAGCTGATGGACCTGCTCAACAGCCCGGCCATCGGCAAATACCGGGATACCGTGGTGGTGGATACCGTGACGGTGGCCCAGGCGGCGGATGTGCTGAACCGCGCCGCCGATTCCCTCCACCTCAAGGAAAAGGAGATCGTCCGTCCGGTCGCCATCCGCGCCATCGTCGACCAGATCCTGACCAACGATGCCCTGCAGGATTTCCGAAACACGAAGCTGTGGGGCGACCCGCCGATCACGATCGGGTCCTTGCTTTCGGACCTGATCGCCGCCGAAGGGATGGATGAGGTGCTGAACATGGAGGTCGGCACCACCGTCACCCTGGAGCAGGCGCTGAACCTGCTGCACGCCGAAGAATTTGTCTCCATCGCCGGGGACCAGGCCCTCAACGAGCCGATCACCCTGGGGCGGGTCATCGACCTGCTCAATGAAAGCGAGAAGATCCTGGCGAACCGGGACAAGGTCCTGACCGTCAAGACCACCGTCGGCGAGATACTCGAGCTGTTCGGGGAACAGAAGGTCAAGGAGATCGTGGAGCGGAAGACGGCGCAGGCCGCCCGCAAGCCCGATTATGCCATGACCCGTGAAAACATTTTTTATAACTGGCGGATGCTGGGGGTGTTCATTGCGGTGTTCGCACTGGCAGCTACCCTGGTGCTGGAAATGATCGACCACGACAAGCGGTAAACGGCCGCGCAGGTGACGGGGCCCGCGGGCGCTGCGTATCAACAGAGGACGGCACGATGATCCGGCTTTCAGATGCTTTGTGCCGCGGCGGCCCGGCAGGAGCCGGGCCCGGAGAATAAATAATAAAATAAGGAGAAACTGAAACATGAAAAAACTGATTGCAACGCTGCTGGCGCTCTGCCTGTTCTGCGGGGCGGCCTTCGCGGAAACGGCGGAGGTCGTGTCCGCGGGGGAACCGGCGCTGAGCGAGGCGGACGTGCTGGCGCTCAACGGCGGAAAGAACGTCCTTTACCGCCAGGACGGCGGCGTGACCTTTGTGGACGGCACCTGCACGAAGGACCCGGTGCTGAACGAAGCGGACGCCGGGCGGGTGGTCCGGTCCGCGATCCAGCTGCTGGGCGGAAACGAGCGCACCCACTTTGACCTGTGGCGTGTGCTGCACGACGTGAGCGGGAACGTGTATTACGTCTTCCAGCAGATGTACGCGGACACCACCGTCATGGGCGGCGCGGTCAAGGTGATCACCGACGCGTCCGGCGCGATGATCGGCCTGAACGCCAGCGTGGTGACCAACCTGCCGGATGAGCAGGAAAGGGAAGGCATCACGGCCGATGCGGCGGAAGCCGTGGTAATTGCCCATGAAAAAGTAAGGGGCATCGCGGAACCCGCCGTGCTGGCGGGCCAGACCCGGCGGATCGTCCTGCCCGTGAACCGGGATATCGATCTGGAATCCGAAACGGATAACAGCCGCTTTGTCTGGGCGGTGTACACCACCAACCCCACCGAAGACGCGAAGAAGACCGACATGCCGTACCTGGCCCATTACGTCACGACGGCGGGCGAATACCTGTACAGCCTGCCCACCATGCTGCCCGGCGACGCGGCCGGCGAAGCGGGCTATGACGCGGAATACACCTTCCAGTTCATGGAGCCGGCGGAATACACCGGGTATGTGGACCTGTCCGACGGCACCGAAAAGGAGATTTCCATCACCCTGATGCGGGATACCCGGGACGGCCGCTACTACCTGGGCAACCTCGAGCGCAGGATCGTCGTGGCGGACTGCTGGGAGTTTGTGTACAACCACGGCCACGTGGTCATCGATTCCAGTGAGGACAACCTGGCCTGGGATCAGACCGCCCTGCTGTCGCTGTACAACTACTGCCGCGCCTATGATTTTTACAGGGACATCGGCTGGATGAGCTGCGACGGGGAAAAGACGCCCATTATCGTGCTCAAGGATTTCTGCGACCAGTACCGCACGCCCGTCAACAACGCCGCCTACGCCGGGAAGTATTACGGCTGGCAGTGCTTCCTGTCCAGCTCCATCAACGTCTTTTCCCAGTGCCTGGACGTCTGCGGGCATGAGTATACCCACGGCGTGACGCATACGGTGATGACCTACAACAGCTACTTCAACGACTACGGCGCCATCAACGAGGCCATGAGCGACATCATGGGCAACATCTGCGAGATGATGGCCGGCGCCACGGCGGATACGACCTGGAAAATCGGCGAGGGCAGCCAGAATGCCCTGCGCAGCATGAGCGATCCCCACACGAGCGATCAGCCGGAACACAGCTGGGACGTTTACTACACGGCCAACGTCAAGGATCCCACGGAGGTCAACGACCGCGGCGGCGTACATATCAACTCCTCCCTGCTGAACCGCGTGGCCTACCTGCTGTGCGCCCGGGGCGGCATGACCCTGGAGCAGGCGAGAAATTTCTGGTTCGCGGTGGACTGCGCGATGGTGCCCGGCACGGACTTCCCGCAGCTGGCGGTGCTGCTGCCCTGGGTGCTGCGGCACACGGGGCCGGAAACCTGCCGGACCACGCTGGAGGAAAGCATCGCGGCCATCCGCCTGGGCGATAAGGAAATCCCCGAAATCCTGGGCGACCGCCAGGTCCTGCTCACGCTGAACCTGCCCGACAACGAGATTTTCAACACCGGCCGGTGGTCCCTGGCCGTGCTGAGCATCGACACCGAGTCGGTGGAGGATAAGCTCGTTTCCCTGAGCAAAGCGGCGGAATCCGGCGAAATGGACGAGTATCCCGCGGGCGTGCAGAAAATGATCGAGGGAGCAAAGGAAAACAAAGAAAAGGAACAGGCTGCCGAAGAAGAAAAGAACAGCAAGGGCCTGGGCGAACGGTTCGCGGAATGGCTGTTCCGCCTGAGCGGAGACGAAAAGCCTGAAGAAAACGCGGAAAACGGACCGGATATACCGGACCTGACGGACGAAGAGATGAACGAAACCATCACCTGGCTCCGTGAGCAGCTCCAGGATGTGTTCTACAACGGCAACGGCACCGCCGGCCAGGACGGCCATACCATCCGGATGGTGAGCCAGAAGGGCCGCACGATCCCCCTGCTGATGTATATGGAGCTGGAACCGAACAGCATGAAGATGCGCCAGATGAACTTCCTTCTGTATCTGCGGGGCCGCTGGGTGGATCTGACCGGACTGGGCGCGGAGAACGTGTCCCTGCTGGAGCGCATCGGGCTGGTGGTCACCAGCGGGCTGGTTCTGGACATCCTCCATGTCCTCTTTACCGGCGATTATCTGGGCGCCCTGACCCTGGACGTGAAGGGCGGAGAACAATTCGAAATCCCGAACACGGGGCTGGAGAACGTGACCTTCAAGTACAACCTGGCCAGCCTTTTCAACGTCGTCCAGGTGGAACAGACGGAAAACAAACGGCTGTCCAGGCCCGAACCCAGGAAAGAAGAACCCGCGGCGGAAACGGAGCCCGCCGCGGAACCGGCAGCCGAGCCCGCCGCGGAAGCGGCGCCTGCCGCGAAGGCGGATCAGGAGAAAATATACTGGGGAGATATCAACCGGGACGGTGAACTGAATACCGGGGATATTGTGCAGCTTCAGAAGTATCTGGCCGGAGATCCGAACGACATCGACGTGAAGCTGTGCGACCTGAACGGCGACGGCGTTGTCAATCAGGAGGATCTGAGGCTGCTGAATGCATTTACTTACAACAGGATGGGCGCTCAGAGCGGAGACGGAACGAACAATCCGCCTTTCATCTGGGGGGATATCGACCGGAACGGTGAACTGAACACCGGGGATGTTGTGCGGCTCCAGCAGTATCTGAGCGAGGATCCGGCAGCGATTGACCCGATGCTGTGCGACCTGAACGGCGACGGCGTTGTCGATCAGGAGGATCTTGCACTGCTTCAAAGGTATATTATAAACAGAATGTAATCTCAGAAAAAACCGGGTTGCTTCGGCAGCCCGGTTTGCGTCGGAGGGAGTACGGCCGGAAGGAGCACGGCCGGATCGGAGGAACGGAATGCGGTACGAATATGACGCGGTGCTCATGGAAGAGCCGGACAACGGCGGAGCCTGGGTGGCTTTTCCCTGGGATATCCGCGCCCTGTACGGAAAGGGCAGGCTGAAGGTGCACGCGCGCTTTGACGGCATTCCCTACGACGGGAGCATCGTCAACATGGGGGTTAAAAACCCGGACGGAACGGTGTGCTGGATCATCGGCGTGAAAAAGGATATCCGGCAGGCCATGGGCAAGGGCGCGGGGGATACGGTGCGCGTGGTGATCGAAACGGGGGATACGCCATGAAAGAGACGGACTCGGAAACCCTGCTGTTCTTTGCGGGCCATGAGGATGCCCTGCCGCTGTATTTCGCGCTGGAGGAGCGGCTGTACGCCGCCTTTCCCGGGGCGCGCCGGCGGGTGCAGAAGACGCAGATCACCTTTTTTAACCGGCACGTGTTCGCCTGCGTGTCCTTTGCCCGGGTCAAACGGAAGGCGGAGCTGCCGGAAGGCTTCCTGGTGCTGACCCTGGGGCTGCCCGCCCCGCTGGATACCGCCCGCGCGGCCGTCCGGACGGAACCGTATCCCGGCCGCTGGACGCACCACTTTGTCCTGAGCCGAACAGAGGAACTGGATGAAGAACTGTTTTCCTGGATCCGCCTTTCATACGATTTCGCGTCTGCCAAATGAGCAGGATTCAACGCTCATGGAAAGCGCCCCCGCGGCCTGCGCGGCGGGCGGGTTCCGCATCCATTTGCGTGCAAACAGCCGGATATACAAAAGAAATGCTCTCTGCCCGAATCAAAGGGACAGGGAGCATTTCTGATGGGGTCTGATCCTTCGCGGAAAAAGTCGCTGCCTTTTCCGTCAGCACCTTTCCGTGACGGCCTGCCGGTCCGGCACGCTGGTGATGCCGCCGTGCTTCTGGGTGGACAGGCTGGCGGCGGTGCAGGCGAAGCGGACGATCTGGGTGAGCTCGGCCTCCGTCAGTTCGGCGGGGGCCTTCTGATACTGCAGGAACTGGCTCATGGCGCTGCCGCCAAAGATGTCGCCGGCGCCGGTGGTATCGACCACCCGGATCCCGGAAGGACTGCTCACCGTGACCTGCCGGGCGGCGGTGACGGCGTGGCAGCCCTTGGGGCCCAGGGTCGCGTAGACCAGAGAAACGCCGTATTCGCTCAGCAGCTTTTTCGCGCCTTCCTCCGGGGAGACGCCCCACAGCCAGGCGATTTCCTCGTCGCTGATCTTGACGATGTCCGCCTGGCGCAGGCTCCATTCGATGGCGGCTTTGGCGTCCTCTTCCCGCTTCCAGAGGGGTTTGCGGAGGTTCGGATCCAAGCTGACGAGCAGCCCGTGCGCTTTGGCCAGCTCAATCGCCCTGCGGGTGGCGGAGGCGGCGGGCTCGTCCGTCAGGGACAGGGTGCCGAAGTGGAAGACCCGGGCGTCCGCGAGCAGGCTTTCGTCGATTTCTTCGGGCCGTAAGCATGTGTCCGCACCGGGCTTCCGGGCAAAGCTGAAGTCCCGGTTGCCGCTTTCGTCCAGGGAGACGAAGGCCAGGGTGGTAAAGACATCCGGGTCGATGACCACGCCTTTGGTTTCGATCCCCGCGTCCTTCAGGGTGTTCACCAGCAGGCGGCCGAAGGCGTCATCGCCCACCTTGCCGATCATGGCGGTGCGGCAGCCATACCGGGTCAGCGCCGCCAGGAAGTTGCCCGGCGCGCCGCCGGGATTGGCGGAAAGGACGGGATAACCCGCTTCGTTCACGGATTGGGGGGCGAAGTCGATCAGCAGTTCGCCCAGGGCAACGACGTCATACATGGGCAGCTCTCCTTATCATCTGTTGATTTATTGCTCTTTTTCACGGGGCATGTGTAAGAGGGGAAAAGTCAAGACGTGAGGGAGAAATGAGGGGCCGGCAGGCCCCGGGTTATCTTGCGGATTTGCCGCCCGGGGTTGCGAGGGCCCGAAGAACAGGCAAGTGGCCTGTTCTTACTGAGCAACGGGCCGGCAGGCCCTGGACACCGCAAGCCCCCCCTGCGATCACTGTTCACACCGTGAACAGTGACGATTTATTCTTTTGTCGTTCCGCCGTACTCGTATTTGACCGGCAGGCAGATCAGAGAGGGAACGTTGGATATATTGCCGGACAGGACGGTGCTGACGCAGGTTTTCGCGATTTCGGGCACCGGCTGCACAATGGTGGACACCA
>CAMJXZ010000141.1 GCA_946409855.1 uncultured Clostridia bacterium
GCTGAAATTGAGCCACCGGCTCAATTTCCGGGCGCTGCGGACCCCCAGCGGGGAAGGCTTACCGCCGGCCCGCTGGGAGGCCGCGCGCCGCCCGGCAAGGCCCCCGCGCCCCGCCGCCTTCCGTGGGCCGGAGCGGGAGTACACCGAACAGCAGCTGGAAGAAATGCTGGGCGTCAACGATTTGTTCAGGGAATGATTCTTTCTGGTTTGATCCTGTCGTTTTTCATCATGATCCGGATCTGTCTTGATCGGGATGGAAAGGATGGCGGTATGATGGTTTGGCATTGCAGTGTTCAAGGAAAGTGTGGTCAACCTCATCCGGCCCTTCGGGCCACCACCGGGGCCTGCCGGCCCGTTCTTCGCTGAAATTGAGCCACCGGCTCAATTTCCGGGCGCTCAGAACCCACCGGCCTGTTTTCCGGGCGCTGCGGCCCCCAGTGGGGAAGGCTTCCCGCCCCGTCCGCACGGTTTCCCGATCCGCTTTGTCCGTTCATGTAAGGACCCGGAAAGCGGACTCTTCCCCGTTTTCTTCCTGGATCCGGAAAGCGGGCTCTCCCCCGTCTTCTTCCGGGACCCGGATCCGGAACGCGGGCGCCTCATCCTCCCCGATCTCCGGATGCTCAATGTCCGGCCATTCGGACGGGATCTTCCGCATATCATTCTCTCGTTTTTTTGTCTTTTTCACGGCCAGGCCGAATCCCAGCAGGAAGAGAATCAGTATTTGAACATACCCCAAGCCGCTCATGTATCCCATCATGGCGCAGCAGTTGATGTCTCTGTATTGACCGTTCCGTTCCCGGACGAACCGACAGACGCCGCCCTTTACAGGCAGGCTGCCCCGATTCCGGCTTTCGGCATATACTTCCACCGTCCCGCCGTCATAAGCGACCTGCGCGGTCAAATGATGATACGTGCGGGACGCTGAGCCTCTCCCGGCGGAATAATATCTTTTTTCCGAATGGATGCCGCTCGTTTCCAGGACCGTTCCCCGGTACGCTGTCCTGTCCAGTTCCCTGCCGATGTTCCCCCGGATCACGCCAAGGGCAAGGACGATCACCAGGCAGACGAGCACCGCAGCGCCCGTCGTTCCCACACGGATCCGTTTCATGGTTTCCCCTTTCCACCGCCTTTTATCCATCATCGTCAAATCCCCATCCGCAGGATTGACAAAGCGGCTGCTGTGTTTTTATAATACACATAAAACCGATCAATCTGTAAGGGAAGTGTTATTCATGGATATGCTCGTGAATCTCCAGCGTCTGCCGCCTGTACCCTGCCCGGAAGGCGTCCGCGTCGTCCGCGTGCTGCCGCCCGACCGGCGCAGGATCCTCCGCTTCGTGCTGGACACCTTCGGGGAAGGCTGGGCCTCGGAATGCGAACAGGCCCTGTCCGGCCTGCCGTGCCGCTGCTTCGCCGCCGTGCAGGACGGGAAGCCCATCGGCTTTGCCTGCTACGACGCCACGGCGAAGGGCTTCTTCGGCCCCATCGGCCTGGCGGAGGCCGCCCGGGGCCGGGGCATCGGCGCGGCGCTGCTGCTGAACACGCTCAACGCCATGCGGGAGGACGGCTACGGCTACGCGGTCATCGGCTGGTGCGACGAGGCGCAGGACTTTTACCGGAAAACCGCCGGCGCCGTCCCCATCCCCGGTTCCGACCCAAAGCACAGCGTGTACCGGGCGATGTTCTTCATGAAGGAGGAATAAGAGGCTTCTGCGCCCGCCCTTTGCGGTTCTTTCTGAAGGAGAGCCCTGCGGATGAACGGATATTACTATGTGTATATACTGACCAACTGGAACGACCGTGTCATGTATATCGGCGTGACCAATGATCTGAAGCGAAGGATATCGGAGCATCGGCTTGAAACGGTGGAGGGATTTACCAGGAAATATCATGTGCACAAGCTGGTATATTACGAGGCCATGACCGATATCCGGGACGCCATCGCCCGGGAGAAGGAGTTAAAGGGATGGACCAGGGCAAAGAAAAACGCGCTGGTCATGGAGAAGAATCCGGGGTTTGAAGAAATCCGGCTGTGAGAACGGTTCCCTTTATCTGGCGATTCCGGGTTTGCCCGGCAGCAGAAACCCCCGGCCCCAAGATCCTTCGCGAGGGATCCGGGCCTGCGATGCCCGGACCCGGAATCCGCTCAGGATGACACCCGGGGCGTGGCCGCCAGCGATGTGGGCTGCGTGCGGATGGATACCCTGCAAAGCAGGATACTCGGAGCCTTTTTACCCGGGGCCAACCCCCGATGTCATTCTGAGCGATGAGGAAGGCCGGCCCCATTGGGCCGGCCGCATCGCGAAGAATCCTCGCGTTGGGAGTGCAGTTGCCGGGAAAGGGCGGCACCCTCTGGCAGGGAAGCAGGAACCCCCGGCCCCAAGATCCTTCGCGGGGGGTCCGGGCCTGCGATGCCCGGACCCGGAATCCGCTCAGGATGACACCCGGGGGCTGCACTGATTGGGTTGTGCTTTGATCTGCAGGGAAGCAGAGGAATCGGCTGATCCGTTCCATTGGGTGTTCAGCATACAGTGCCCGGCAGGGGACTCGCAGTGCCGCGGTCCGGATGCCGTCTCCTCGGAAACGGCGTCCCGCCGTCATCTGTCCCTGTCCCCCTTTATTCCCCCGGCTCCGGAAACCACTCCATGTACCGGCGGAAGGTGTGAAAGCCGGCCGCTTCGTAGAACGCCAGGGCTTCCCGGTTGAACTCCCACATGTTGAGTTCGACCCTGCGGAAGCCCTTTTCTTTGGCGAAAGCCCGGATCCTGTCCATCATCGCCATGCCGATTCCCTGGCGGCGGTGATGCTCATCGACGCAGAATTCGTCGATATCCAGGAAATCCCTTTCGTACATGAAGGGGTTTTCCGGCTTTGCGATGTGATGCAGCACAGCGAAGCCCACGACCGTTTCATCCCGCGCCGCCACGAGGATCCATATCTGCGGATCTTTGGCGATCACGTACAGGAAATCTTCCAGTTCTTTGGAAAAGCCGGGCTTAAAGACGTCGGGCTTGCCTTTTACGTGCAGGGCATTGACCTGCCTGCGCAGCTCGTTGACCCCGGGCAGGTCTTCCTCCCGGGCAAAGCGGATCACTGTGTTTCCCTGTGCCATGGCTCAAATCTCCCTGTACATCAGGATTTCGTCGTGCCAGCTGCCGTCCTCCAGCCGGTAGGCCCGGTGGACGCGGCCGCTTTCCGTGAAGCCGCACTTTCTGTACAGGGCGGCGGCCCGGGCGTTGTCGGCGAAGACGCCCAGCTCGATCTGCTGATAGCCGATCTGACGGGCGAGCTCGGTCAGGTATCCGATCATCGCCCGGCCGATGCCCAGCCCCCAGTACGCCTGATACAGGGCGATGGCCAGGGAGCAGCGGTGGCGGACTTTGCGCTTGCCGCCGACGCCGCCGATGCTGCTGTTGCCGGCCAGCTGCCCGTCCACCTCCGCCGTCAGCATGACGGTGCCCGGATCGTCCAGGAACCGCTGCAGGAGTTCCCGCTCGGCTTCGGCGGTGTACTGCACCTCGTCCGGGTAGCGCAGCAGGTACGGCGTCTCCCCCGCGGTTTTCTTCATGTATTCGATCAGCGCCTCCGCGTCCTCCGGCACGGCCGGGCGCAGGACGCAGCGGCGTCCGTCCTTCAGGATGAATTCCCTTTTGTCAAACCTCATCGTATCCGTCTCCTCTCCGTTCCGCCGTCCTCCGTGTCAGTCCACATAGCAGATGGCCGTAACCGTAAAGCGCTTCCGCTCGCTGCCTTCGGCCATGCGGATCTCCACCGTGTGCCCGGAAGCTTCCGCCGCGTCCCAGATGAGCACCGTCTCGGACTGGCCCCATTTCCCTTCCCCGCCCCTGAGGGTGCGCCGGACCTTGCCGTCCACCAGGATCTCCGCCTCGCCGTAGGCGGGATCGCTGACCGCCCGCCAGGAGATCAGCAGCTTTTTGAACCGCATCGTCAGCCGCAGAGGCTCGTTTCCGTCGGTTTCCCGGTGGTGGAAGTTTTTCCCGCACACCCGGCCCACCGGGGCGTTTTTGTAGGACGCCGCGTCGTCGCCGGCAAAGCCGCCCCGCTCCAGCGTGACGCCTTCCGGCACGCTGTCCCCGTAAACGGTCTGAAAGCCCATGAAATCGACCCCGTAGGCGGGCGGGACGTTCAGGTCGATGTCCCGGTCATCGGCCGGGCGGGCGGCGGCGGCGTCCACGGCGCTCAGGAGACAGTCCGCCATCACGGCGTGGCCCAGGGAGGTCGGGTGGTACTCGTCAAAGAAAAACGCCTGTTCCGTCCACCGGCTTCCGACCAGCGGATAGGCGGCGTCCCGGACGGAGACCATCATCAGGTCGTAGGTCTCGCCGATCTTCTTTAATTCATCCTGGAGGTTGAAGCCGTTCCTGAACACGGCGAACAGCAGGATCACCACCGGGTCGTTGGGCTGGGCGAGGATCGTTTTGACCAGGCTCTCATAGCAGCGGTGCTTCGAGGGCTCCTGATAATCGTTGACCGAGTACTCGATGATCACCAGGTCGGGCAGGCCGTCCGGGTCCTGCACACGGCTGACGATGTCCCGCTGCCAGCGCGTCAGGCCGAAGGGGGACGCGGTGCCGCCCACCCCGGCGTTCAGCAGGAAGACGTTTTTCTTCCCTTCCGGCTGGAAGCGGGCGGCAAAGCCGTCCAGGAAGCGGGCGGCGTAGCAATCCGGGTAGGACGCCGCGCCGGCGCCCTCGGTGACCGACCCGCCGATGACCGCCAGGGTCACCGGCTCCCCGGCCTTCGTCCGTTCGATCAGATGCTGCAGGCGGGCGTTGTTGCCCGGGCGCGTCCACCCGTCCCGGAGCATCGCCTGATACCAGTCCTCCTCATGGCCGTCCCCGTAAAACACCTGTTCTCCCATCGCCGTACCGCCTCCCGTTCCGTTCAGGATCATCATCAGGCATATCAGACACGCCGCCAGCTTTCTCATCTGTTCCGTCCCCCGTTCTTCTTTCCGCGCCCGGGCGCATGCCGTCCGCGGCGCCGGATCCCTCTGCCGCCATCATACCACAGTTTTTTGTTTTGCGCCACAAAAACAGAAAACTGTAAAATCGCTTCTTCCGACGGACCGGACGGTGGACGGATCATCCCTTTCATTGTATAATGTTCCCGTTATCCTGCCCGCTTTTTTCCGTTCTTTCCATCATCCGATCCCGTCAGGAGGCGGTCCTTCATGCTGCACCGGACGCTTCGCGCCCTGCTCTTGCTGGCGCTTTGCTGCGCGCTCCCGTTCCCCGCTTTCGCCGGGGCGGCGGAGCTTTCCTTTTCCCTGCCGGAGGGCGATGAAACAATCGTCCGGATGGAGCTGGACGACCCGGCGCCGGTAACGCTGGTCCGCGTCCGGATGAAGCCCCTGACCGGGCAGACGGACGGCGTTCTCCGGGAAACCTGCACGGTCCAGGGCCTCCGCCCCGGCGAGACCCGGCTGTACGTCCTGACCGGTTCCGGCCGGACGGATTCCGAAATGCGCGTCTATCATATCACGGTGGACGGCGCGCTGAACGTTGCCATCGAAGAGGAGCGGATCCTAAGCTTTTTCCGGTTCACCTACGGCGGGTACCTGCCCGGCGTCCGATACGAGGTGTTCCGGCTGGAGGATACCTTTTACCTTTGCCGGGGCGACGGGCCGGCCAAGCGGCTGGACGAGTTCGCCTATGCCGCGCTGACGGAGCTGATCGGCCGGTATGACCTTCTTTCCTGGGACGGCTTTTCCGGGAACAATCCCCATCTGCTGGACGGGGAAGGGTTCTCCCTGGAGATCCGCTTCACCGACGGGACGGCGGTCGCCGCTTCCGGCGAGAACGCTTTTCCGGCCGGCTGGCGCGAAGCAAGGGACTCCGTCGTCACCCTGCTGGACACCGCTTTCGGGGAAGAAGCGCCAAAGCCCGCCGGCGTCTACCAATACGAAGGCGTGACGCTGACCCTGACGCCGGACGGCGACTTTGAGCGGACGGCGGCGGGACAGGCCGCCCCGGCATCCGGCGAATGGGAGATCACGGGCTCGCGGCTCTGCCTGTACGAGGACGGCGCGTCTTACAATCGGTATGAATTCATCGCCATCGGGGATACGCTAGTTTTCCTCCTGCCGCGGTCCGATCCCTTCCCCGGCGTTTCCGTCCCGGACGGCGCGGTGTTCCTGCGGAGGGAGACGGAGGAAGAAGACCAGGTCCGGTGAAGGCGTCCGGCAATTCGCGGAAAAGGTCAGCCCGGCTTGATTTCCGAATGTTTTCCATATAAAATAAAGTCACACTTTATTTTTCTCAGGATTTCGGGATAATATTGTCCCTCCGGAACAGTAATCCGGTGATCTGCTTATCCATCCGGACAGGAGGCTCTATGAACGACAGAACCATGGCGGAACGGATCGCCCGGGGTGTGGCCGCGCTGGGCGGGCGCGCGTATCTGGTGGGCGGCTGCGTGCGGGACAGGGTGCTGGGCCGGGAAAGCAAGGACATCGATATCGAGGTCCACGGCATCCGGCCCGACCAGCTGGAAAACGTGCTGGACGGCCTGGGCACCCGAAACGCCGTCGGCCAGAGCTTCGGCATCTACCAGCTGAAGGGGTACACGCTGGACATCGCTATGCCGCGCCGGGCGGGCGTCCGGGGCGAAGGGCATGACGATTTCGGCGCCCTGGTGGACCCTGAAGCCGGCACATACGAGGCGGCCCGCCGGCGGGATTTCACGATGAACGCCCTGATGGAGGACGTGCTGACCGGGCAGATCACCGACCATTTTCACGGCCTTGCGGACCTGTCCCGGGGCGTCCTCCGGCATGTGGACGACGATACCTTCCGGGAGGATCCGCTCAGGGTGTTCCGGGCCGCGCAGTTCGCCGCCCGGTTCGGCTTTTCCGTGGCGGAGGAAACCGAACGGCTGTGCGCCGGGATCGACGTGACCGGGCTTCCCCGGGAGCGGGTCATGCAGGAAGTCGAAAAGGCCCTCCTCAAATCGGCGAAGCCCTCGGTGTTCTTTGAAACCCTGCGTCGGATGGACAAGCTGCAGCCGTGGCTTTCCGAGCTGGCGGACACCGTCGGGGTGCCCCAGAGCCCCCGGGTCCACGCCGAGGGGGACGTCTGGACGCACACGATGATGGTGCTGGACGAAGCCGCCCCCTATCGCGGCCGCGTTTCAGACCCCCTGGGCTTCCTGCTGGCCGCCGCCCTGCACGACGTGGGCAAGGCGGTCTGCACCGAGGAGCTCGGCGGAGAGCTGCACGCCTACCGGCACGAGGTGCTGGGCCTTCCCCTGGCCGAATCCTTCATGAACCGGCTGACGGGCGAAAAGCGGCTGACCGCTTACGTCCTGAACCTGGTCCGCCATCACATGAGGCCCAACCGGGCGGCGACGGATCATTCCTCCGTCAAATCCACCAACCGGATGTTCGACGAGTCCCTGGACCCGCAGGCCCTGATCTGCCTGGCCGTGGCCGACGGGCAGGGCAAGATCCCCCGGGAGCCTTCCCATGAAGCCTTCCTGCAGGAGCGCCTGGCCGCCTACCGCGCCATCATGAGCCGGCCGTACATCATGGGCCGGGACCTGGCGGCGGCCGGGATCCCGCCGTCCCCCAGGTTCGGGGAATATATGGCGTACGCCCACAAGCTTCGCCTGGCCGGGGTGGAAAAGGGCCCGGCGCTCCGTCAGGTGCTGGCGCTGGCCGGAAAGAACGGGGACAGGAAACAGGAAGACGGACAGGAGATGAACCCCGGACCCGGTCCATCATGATAAAAGACGCGCTTTCCGCCGGACAAACGGCCGGGAAGCGCGTCTTTTTGGGCTTTGGTTCTTTTCGGAAAGCCATGGGAATCGCAGCCGGTAAACGGAATGGATTGAAATCCTTACCGCTTCCCTGCATCTGCACGCATGACGCACTTTTCATTACGCTGCAGCCGGCATGCGAAGGATCATCAAGCCGGGGGCGCTGCCTTGACAGAGGCGCCGCCCAATCCCGGACAGCCGCCTGCCCGCAGCCCGCACCGCCCCCGCCCGGGGAAACGGGCTTTGCGCATCCTGCTTCGCCGGGTATCCAACTGCCTGCCGGCGCTTTCCCCCCGGGTGTCATCCTGAACCCTGAGAAGCGTTTGCCGCCGCAAGGCAAACGCCAGGGTGAAGGATCCGTTCTGCTGTTCC
>CAMJXZ010000142.1 GCA_946409855.1 uncultured Clostridia bacterium
GGATTTGCCGCCCGGGAGCCCTGAAAGGGCGACAGGCAAATCCGTTCGGGGGGTCTCGCAGGGGGGTCGCAAGACCCCCTTGCGGGTCACTGTTCACCCCGTGAACAGTGACGCTTCAGCGGCCGGTTTCTGCGCTCCTGGCGTACTGCTTCATGCCCTCCGTCATCCGGACGGTGCCGTCGGCAAAGATCCAGTACGCCTCCGTTCCGGGCAGGCTGTCGATCAGCGCCCGTCCGGTTTCGTATGGGGCGATGAAAAGATAGGTGGACAGGAAGTCACAGAAGCCCGAATCATCCGCAATCACCGTGACGCTGCGGAAATGATTGGCCGGCATCAGGGTCTCCGGGGAGATCAGGTGGGCGTACCGGACGCCGTCCACTTCGTAATAGCGCTGGTAATCCCCGGAGGTGACGATGTCCAGACGGACCGCCCGCAGGATGTCCACGTAGCCGTTGGGGTTGTCCGGGTCCTGCACGCCCACGCTCCAGACCGGGTTCTCCCGGCCGTCCAGGGGCTGATCCCCCAGGCAGATGTTGCCGCCCGCGTTCAGGATGAAGGAATGGAGGGATGTTCCCAGCAGCGCCTGCTTGACCTTCCCGGCGGCGTAGCCCTTGGCGACGGCGCCCAGGTCCAGCTGCATCAGGGGGTCGGCGTAATAGACGGTCCGATTGTCCCGGTCCAGGACCAGGTCTTCCATGCGGGTATGTTCGCCGGCGGCCCGCAGCTGTTCCATATCGGGGAGAGCGGCGTGCTCCGGGTCGGCCAGGCCGGCCTCGCGCGCCTGATGCCACAGGGACAAAACGCTGCCAAAGGCGATGTTGGCGTATTCGCTGCCGTAAGTGTTTTCCCATTCCCGGCAGTCCCAGAGCAGGTCAAACAGGTCCTGACTGACCTGGACCGGCCCGTTCTTCGCCTCCCGGTTGAGCACACAGACGTTCACAACGTCCGGATACTCCTCGTACTGGTTGTACAGCCGGTGGTAGTGGGTGAACAGCTTCCGGGCCAGCGCCGCCGCTTCCGTAAATTCCTGCTCGGAGGCGGAATACCCGATCAGCTGCACGACGGTATCAAAGGTGTCATAGAACATGGTCTGGTACTTGGTATATGTTTCCGCTTTGGCGGGACCGGGCAGGGCGAAAGCGATCAGCAGACAGGCCAGCAGGAGACTGGCGGCGCGCGGCGCGTGATGTCGTTTGGTCATGGGGGGAACCTCCTGTCAATGGCCGGCATCAAAAGCCGGACTTGCAATTATGTATCTGGCAGCGACGGCCGCCTGCATAAAACGGACGCGGCTGAACGGAGGAATACCGGATGGAAGATTTTGTCCTTCACAATGAATTCCTGGAAGCGGGCGTCAGCCTGACCGGGGCGGAAATCACGCGGGTGACGACGAAGGACGGCGAGCAGCTCCTGTGGGAAGGAGCCCCTGCCGTGTGGGGCCACGTGTCCCCGCTGCTGTTTCCCTTCCCGGGGCCGCTGTGGAACGGGTATTATCTGAGCGGCGGAAGGAAATACCCCCTGAACCCCGGCGGGTTCGTGATGGACTGTGCCTTTACCGTCCTGGACCGGACGGATCATCAGGCGATCCTGCAGCTCAGGTTCCCCGCGCGGGAATACCCGTTTGAGGTGGACCTGCTGGTAGCCTACACCCTCAAAGAGCGGCGGCTGATGATGGAATACAACCTGGTGAACCGGGGGTTCGCGCCCGTTTATTACGGGCTGGGCCGGCAGTTTGCCATCGCCTGCCCGGAAGGGACGGAGTTTCAGCGGCTGATCTTCGACGTGCCCGAGTCGCCGGCGGGCTGCACCATGTCCGGCGGTTTTCTGAGCGATGAACCGGTGGAACTGGGCCGGGGAATCCAGCAGCTGTCCCTGACCGGGGGGCATTTCCCGGGGGACTGTCTGTTCCTGTCGGGCCTCAAAGGGAACGGGCTGACGGTGCTCAGCCTGAAAACCGGCCGGCGCGTCCGGGTGGACTTTGACGGGTTTGATTACGTCCGGATCTGGAAGCGGCACCGGGCGCAGTTCCTGTCCATCGAGCCGTGGACGACCCTGCCGGACGGCGAGGCGGGGGAATGCCTGCTGTCCCGGAAGCCCGGCATCCAGCTGCTGCAGCCAGGGAAAACGAAACAGTACAAGCACATCGTCAGCCTGTTCCGGCAGTGAAGCGGGCACGGCGCGAAGCAGCCTTGTTTTTTGCGGGGTTGTTTTTTATTGCAGCGCCGGGATGTAATCGGTGTAGCGCATGAAGTCCCCCGGCAGGTAGATCTGGCTGAGGAAGGTTTCCGGCTGCTCGCCGGCGACGAACAGCTCCACCCGTTTGCACCAGGGCAGGTCGGTCAGCACGTTGACCAGGGAATAGACCAGATTCCGTTCCTCCTGATCGCTGAAGCCGGCGCATTTTTCCAGAATGCTGTCCGACAGGTTGATCTGGCAGGTATGGTTCCTGACCCCAATGCCTAGCACATCGTCCAGGCTGCAGGCGGCGGGAAAAGCGCCGTGCAGGTCGCTGACGGAATCGTAATAGTCGGGCCCGCTGATGAGTTCGCCGATGATCCGGTCCGGATAATCCGCCCAGGCGGCCGGGACCAGGCGGATCGACTCCACCAGTTCGTTCCGGTCGTTGGGGAAATACAGCCTGCAGCTGGTCAGCTGGAAATAGGTAAAGTCCTGCCAGCGCATGCGGCCGCCGGAAAAAATGATGCTCTCGCTGCCGCGCTCATACAGGCCCACCGGCACCAGGCCGCCCACCTGTTCCGCGCCGATGTAGCAGATGACCGCGGAGGTGTCCGGCAGGAAGGAGACGATGGTGGTGGTGATGCCCGCCAGCAGTACGGAACGCAGGATACCCAGGGTGCTGACCTGCTGGTTGAGCTCTTCGGAAAAGCGCAGGGAAATCGCGTGGGTATCGTCGTCCAGGGGGATGATCTCCGGGCTGCGGGTCAGATAATCCGTCAGCATGGGCATTTCCGGAATGCCGGCAAGCTCCTGCGGGGGCATGCTGAGCGCTTCCAGCAGGGTCAGAACGGCCTGCTCCTCGCCCGGTTCCGGGAAGGTGACGGAGCGCGTTTCGCAGACGATCCCGTGGCCGGCGGGCGCCGGGTAATAAAGCGCCGTATCTGCGCTGTAGCGCAGGGCGTTTCCCTCGCTGCGCCGGGCCATCAGCTGCGCCTGGATCAGGGGGAGATTTTCCCGTTCGCTGGCCCGGAAGGCGCCGGCGGGGATCTCCTCGTCGTCGCTCAGGCTGACCGGGTGGCCCTGGCAAAGGAAGACGACCGCGCGCACCCGGCCCAGGCCGCACAGGGTGTTGGTGACGCACTGGGCCAGCAGGTAGCGGGCGGAAGCGTCCAGCGCCTCGTAGTCTTCCGTGAAATTGATGACCGCGGTGCCGCAGGAATTGATGTAGCTTTCCCCGTCCGCCAGCTGTACGATCCCGTCCCCGGGCAGGGCACGGTGCTGCTCGTCCGCCGGGTATTCCATCAGGTGGCGCAGGACAGCTTCCTCGGGGGAGAAGGATGTGGACAGGCGGATGGAGTCCGTCACGCTGACCAGCTCGCCGTCGATGACGGAGGGCAGGCAGAAGGTGACGTCCATGCTGTAATTGCCGTCGTGAAAATCCGTCGGCGCCTGGGCGGACGAAGCGAGCGCCCCGGCCGGCAGAATCAGGACAAGAACCAGCAGAAGCGGCAGAAAGCGCAGTTTATTCATGGTCGGCATGACCCTCCTGTATTGGACTGACCCGGTATATCTGAATGGACCGGTTGGTGCTTTCAAAGACCAGGGGGAACAGCTCCCCAAGCCGTCCTTCGTCGATATTGAGGTCGCTTCGTTCATAGGGACCCACCAGGATGTAATCCACCCCGTACCGGGACAGGATTTCCGCCTGCGGGTCGGGGGAGGCGTAGAAGGATTCGATTTCCGCGTGGCGGGCGTAGGTGTCAAACCCGTGGTAATAAAGCCACAGGTCCGGCCCGCAGACGATCGTCCGCCCGGCCAGGGAAGAAACCGGGTTCAAATGCTCCGTCCAGGTGATGAAAACGCTGTGCTCATCGGTGTTTTCCTCGATATACCGGGCGGCTTCCGTTTCATCCGGCCCGTACAGCTGATAATTGCTGACGCATTCCCGGGCGATGGACAGGGTACCGGATGCAAAAAACACAAAGCAGCTCAGCACGGCGATTACCCATCTGGAACGGAGGCCCTTCATTTTTTCAAACAGATCCAGGGCGTAATCGGCGGCGATCACTGCCATCAGCATATACCAGACGTAAAAGAGCTTGTTGTTGTCGTAGATGTTGGGCTGGAAGCGGATGAACTCGGCGAAAAGGTAGATCATGAACGCGCCCGAGGCCAGCAGCCGGCGGTACGGCTTTTTTTCAAGCAGGGCCAGAAGCAGCAGCAGGAAGGGCAGGCCGACGTTCTTTAAATAGAACCAGAAGTATCCGTCCTTGAGGCCGCCCGCGCCGTTGTTGTTGACCCAGTTGAACACGACGGAAAAGAAGGTGCCGGTGGACTCGCCGGAAGAAAAGGCCTGGCGGAACGTCCACGTCAGCAGCTGGGGCACGGCCAGGACGCAGACGATCCCGCCGTACAGCGCCCAGTACCGGAGTCTGGTGAGCTGACGGCTCTTAAGATAGCGGAAAAAGGCGTAGAGCAGAAAGCCGAAGGATACGAAGAACAGCGCTACAAAGCTGTGAGTGTGCACCATGGGCAGGCCGCCCGCCAACAGGCCCAGCAGGAGGACCGGACGGAGCGGGACGGGAGCGGAAAGCCGGTCTTCGTGCAGGACGTTTTCCGACAGATCATACAGCAGCCACAGGCAGGGGAGCAGCATGCTCCAGCCGCCCATAGTGGTCCGCTGGGGGATCAGCATATCGGCGACGACGTTGCTCCAGCGCAGGTTGTAAGTGTCAAACTCCGCGTGGTTGGTGGGCGTCTGGTACCAGCCGTCCAGCACGTTGCGCAGCCTTCCGGAAAGGCCGGTCAGGCTCTGCATCTGGTTCTGCAATTCCCCGTACTGGTTGATGTGGGAGAGGCTGACCCCCTGCATGTCCAGCAGGTAGAGAAAGCCCAGACCGCCGTTTACAAAGAACAGCAGGAACGCGAGGATCACGGCGTGCTTCCGTTCGGCGATCCGCCGGCAGAGGAAGACATAGCCGCTGAACACCAGGGAAAGCATGATCAGGGAGGAAACGAGCAGCGCCCCCCGCAGGGACAGCCCGCCCAGCATGAAGGATGCGGTAAAGCTGTCCGTCAGGAAGGGATAGGAGAGCAGCTCACCCGGGAAAATGGCGTAATCGGCGGGAAAGCGGGCGTTGCGCAGGGAGGTGATGATGGACAGGTGCAGGCTCAGGTCCCCGTAGGTGGCCTGGCCGGTGTACAGGCTCCCGTCCGCTTCGGGGCGCAGGTCATGGGTCCAGACCAGGTACATGGAAAGCAGCGTCATCGGCAGCGCCAGGATGAGGAGCTGCAGGCCGGCCCGCCGGTCCTCCGGGCCGGGGGCGCGGAGGGGCTGCCGGTCCCGCAGCAGAAAGGCCGCCGCGCACAAAAGCCCCAGCGGGATCAGGGATAAAAGATGCCCTAACACGCTGAACGAGAAAAAGAAAGCCATCAGCGCCGGCAGCCACATCATCAGCATGACGGCGCAGGCGGCGGACAGATAGAGCCTGACGGAAAAAGCTTTGCCCGGCAGCAGGCACCGGATGATCCACCAGCCGGCGGCCAGATACAGTAAAAAGAAGAGAATTCCTGCCATACAGATTCCTCGATGAAAGTGATCGCGGCTTCAAGCAAATCCACCTGTTTATTATAATGCAAAACAGGCCCCGGTGCAAATGGATTTCGGTTTTTTTACGGACGGATCAGGAAAACAAAAAGCCGTCCGGCGGCGGCGGCTGACGCCGGGCCGGAGGCTCTGTTTCAAAAACGGTCAGTAGATCTTTTTGATTTCCCCGGTGATGCCGTACTGGCGGCGGAAATCGGCCAGGTCCTTTTCGGAGGCGATGCGCACGACCCCGAGGAATTTCCCCGTGGCCTTGTCCTGAAAGCCGGCGGTCTGTTCCCCGGTGCAGATACTGCACATCAGGACGGGCGTCAGCTTTTCCGCGTCATAGGCGGCGGCGGGGGAGGAGGGCTTCCGTTTGCGGAAAAGGTTCATGGTTTTTCTCCCTCACGTCCGGGCGGCGGGGTGCAGTACCGTCCCCATGGGATCGCCGGCGATGACCTTCAGGATGTTTTCCGGCTCGCTCAGCCCAAAGACCCGCACGGCGGGTACATGCTGCTCGGCGCAGAGCTGGAAGGCGGTGGTGTCCATCACCTTGAGCTGTCTTTCCGCCGCTTCCTCGTAGCTGATGTCTTTGATCAGCGTGGCGTCCGGGTTCTTCCGGGGGTCGTCCGTGTAGACGCCGTCGATGTTCTTGGCCAGCAGAATGGCGTCCGCTTCCACCTCGACGGCGCGGAGCACCACGGCGGTGTCCGTGGTAAAGAAGGGGTTGCCGCTGCCGCCGGCAAAGAAGACGATTTCTCCCTGCGCCATACACTCAAGCGCGCGCTGCTTGGTGAAGGTCTCGCAGACCTTCGGCATGGCGATGGCGCTGAACACCCGGGCCTTTCCGCCTGCGCCGCGCACGGCGTCGGCCATGTACAGGCAGTTGATGACGGTGCCCAGCATGCCCATCTGGTCGGCGGTGACTGCGTCCATGTCCGCCCCCTGACGGCCGCGCCAGATGTTGCCGGCGCCGATCACCACGCCGACCTCGGTCTGCCCGCCCCGGCCCGCTTCCACCAATACCCTGGCGGCGCGGAGGGCGATCTCCCGGTCGAAAGCTTTTCCGTCCCCGCCCAGGGCTTCCCCGCTGAGCTTGACGATGATGCGATGATAGGTATTCATCATGGTACCTCCGATTCAGATAAACGCAGAAAAAAGGGACGGCGTCAAGCCGTCCCGTCCGGAACTGATTATTCCTTCTTGCCGGTCATTTCGGCGATTTCGTCAGCCAGGTTGCTTTCCTTCTTCTCGATGCCTTCGCCGCGCTCGAAGCGGACGAAACGGCGGATGGAGATCTTTTCGCCGCTGGCCAGCGTGCACTCATTGACCAGGGTGCCCACGGTGATGTCGGGGTTCTTCACGAAATCCTGCTCCAGCAGGCAGACTTCCTTGTAGTACTTAGCGATGCGGCCTTCCACCATGCGCTCGACGATCTTTTCGGGCTTGCCTTCGTTCAGGGCCTGGGCGCGGAGGATTTCCTTTTCCTTTTCCAGCGCTTCGGCGGGCACTTCTTCCTTGGTCACGTACAGGGGATTGGCGGCAGCGATCTGCAGCGCGACGTCGTGGCACAGTTCCTTGAACTTATCGGTCTTGGCGACGAAGTCGGTCTCGCAGTTGACTTCCACCAGGACGCCGATCTTGCCGCCCATGTGGATATAGCTGTCGACCATGCCTTCGGAGGCGACACGACCGGCCTTCTTGGCGACGGCGGCCAGGCCCTTTTCACGGAGATACTCGACGGCCTTGTCCATATTGCCGTCGCTGGCGACCAGCGCCTTTTTGCAGTCCATCATACCGGCCTGGGTGCGTTCCCGCAGTTCCTTGACCATTGCAGCAGTAACTTCCATTGTAGTATCCTCCCTGTTCTTCAGATGGTGAAAGTGATTTTCATCAGGCTTCGGCAGCGGGTTCTTCGGTCTGTTCGCCCTGCTTGCCTTCCAGGATGGCGTCCGCCATCTTGCCGGCGATCAGCTTGACCGCGCGGATGGCGTCGTCGTTGCCGGGGATGACATAATCAATCTCGTCGGGGTCGCAGTTGGTGTCGACAATCGCGACGATCGGAATGTTCAGGGTGCGGGCTTCGCTGACGGCGATGTGCTCTTTGCGGGGGTCGACCACAAACAGCGCATCCGGGACCTTCTTCATCTTGCGGATACCGCCCAGGTTGTTGAGCAGCTTTTCACGCTCGTGCTGGAGCTTGACGACTTCCTTCTTGGGGAGCACGTCGAACTGGCCGGCTTCTTCCATCTTGTCGATTTCGTTGAGGCGGTCGATCCGGGTGCGGATGGTGCGGAAGTTGGTCAGCATGCCGCCCAGCCAGCGGTTGTTG
>CAMJXZ010000143.1 GCA_946409855.1 uncultured Clostridia bacterium
ATCTTTAAAAAGTTTTTTCTATATCCGCCGTTCCCGATTCATCCCATCAAAAAAGAGCTGCCGTGGATCATCCCTCAGCAGCTCCTTTCAAGTGGGAACTCTTCCTGTTTGCTGAAACTCCCCCCGTCAGTCAAACTTCACCCGGTCCACGCTGTACCGCCATTCGCCGTTTCCCTCGGTGACGGTATAGATGGTCCCGCCGTTGGTGACCAGCCAGGGGATCCCTTTGTCAATCAGCTGGCGGACGCATTCGTCCGCCCCGGCCCGGGAATTGGGGATCACGCATAGCTCCGGGCGGACCAGGTCCAGCAGCTCCGGCACCTGGCGGGTATAGCCGTGGTGGCCGGCCTTCAGGATATCGGCCTTCCAGTCCAGATCCGGGTGGGTCTTGATGATCTCCTCCTGGCCGATGCCGATCACGTCGGCCATCAGCAGCACGGTGCTGCCCTTGTAGGTGATCTTGCAGATCATGGAGGAATAGTTGGGGTCGGTGGAGCCCTCCCAGCGGTAGAACTGGAACAGCGCGCCGTCCTCCCCGCCCAGCATCAGCGTGTCCCCGTCGTGCAGCTGGCGGTACTCGATGCCGGCGGCGTCCACGGTGGCCTGCATTTCCTTCTGCAGCTTGGCGTTGTAATCCCTGGGGTAGGGGGTCAGGAAGACTTTGGCCTTGAGCAGCCCCCTGCGCACCAGGGATTCCTGGGCCTCGATGTGGTCGTCGTGGTGGTGGGTGTTGAACAGGTAATCCGTTTCACTGAAGCCGATGGTGTTCAGGAACAGCGAGGCGTGCCGGACGTGGGGCCGGTTCCCGCCGTCGATCAGCATGGTCTCCCCGTGGCAGCGGACCACGAAGGCGTCGCAGACGCTCACCCGCCCGAACCAGATTTCCAGCTTGTCCTGCGGGGCCGGGTCGGAAAAGACCTGCGGGGCCGCCGGGTTTCCGGCGTCCGGGATCACGGGCAGCGCGTCGTCCCGGACGACAGCCGCCTGCGCGGAACAGGCCATCAGCAGCAAAAGAACCGTCATCAGACAGAGTTTTTTCATTCCTTCATTCCCTTTGCGCCGGGGCGGCGGCCGGCAGCGGGGGAAAATACGCCGCGGATTTTGTATTTTCCCGGAAGCAAGCATACTTCACCCGGGCCGTTTCTGTCAAGAGACGGGGAAACGCGGGAATGATCCAATGAAAGGTTTTTACATGATCAATGAATTTGGGGCTGTGCGGGGCTGATATTGAACGACGGGCCGGCAGGCCAAAAGCCTTCCGCAAGGGAGGTTCTCAGTGCCCGGAAAACAGGCGCCAAAAGCCTTCCCCCTATGGGCCGCGGTGTCCGGAAAAAAACCGATGGCTTGTTTTCGCGAAGTCGGGCAGGAAGCCCCAAAAAAGCCTTCCCCGCTGGGGAAGGTGTCAGCGAAGCTGACGGATGAGGTTGGCACCGATGGTGGACCGCGCAGCGGGCCGGATGAGGTGGACCCCATTGGGACTCCGACCCGGATGAAGTTATCCCTCTGAGCCATTGCATCGGCTCATTGGGGATCCGTCGCCTGACAGCCCATTCCTCCGGGGAACAATCAAGACTCTCTGTTGACGAACCATGGCGGAAATGGTATGATACGGGGCAGAAACACAAAAAGCAGGGACGCTGCGGGAAGGAGCAATCGATGCGCAGTCTGGATCAGTTCAGGGGCTGCCTGATCGGCGGCGCCGCCGGGGACGCGCTGGGCTACCCGGTGGAATTCATGCGGAAGCGGGATATCCTCCGCCGGTACGGGGAAAAGGGCATCACGGAATATGAACTCAAAGGCGGGCTGGCGCTGATATCGGACGATACGCAGATGACGCTCTTCACCGCCGCCGGCCTGCTGCTGGACGCGGCCCGGGGCGGGCAGGACGCTCCCGGCGCCATCAACGACGCCTACCTCGACTGGCTCAAAACCCAGGAGCTGCGTTTCCCCCTGAAAACGGGGACATACGCGACCCCCCTGGCGGAGAAGCATGGTCTCTTTTCCCGCAGGGCCCCCGGGAACACCTGCCTGTACGCGCTGCACTCGGGCGGCGGCGGCACCCCGGAAGCTCCCATCAACGAAAGCAAGGGCTGCGGCGGCGTCATGCGGACCGCGCCGGCGGGGCTGTGCTTCTGCGATACCGGCCGGACAGGCCGGGACGCCGCCCGCCTGGGCGCGCAGGCCGCCGCCCTGACCCACGGCCACCCGCTGGGATGGATGCCGGCCGGGATGCTGTCCGAAATCGTTTTTGAAATCTGCCAGAACGGGGCGGCCGTCCAGGAGGCGGTCACCCGCTCGCTGGATACGCTGGAAGAACTGTGGCCTTCGTCCCATCATGTCCGGTATCTTTCCGACCTGATCCGGACCGCCCTCCGCCTGGCGGGGGACGGCACGGCCGACGGGGACGCTATCGCACGGCTGGGCGAGGGCTGGACCGGCGAAGAGGCGCTGGCCGTCGCGGTGTACTGCGCCGTCCGCCACGCCGGGGACTTTGACGGCGCGGTGACCGCCGCCGTCAACCATTCCGGGGACAGCGATTCCACCGGCGCCATCGCCGGGAACATCACCGGCGCGGAAGTGGGCCTGTCCGGCATTCCGGCCAAATATACGGAAAACCTGGAACTGAAGGAACTGATCCTGGAAACGGCGGACGCCCTGTGGCGGGGAAGCTGGAACCAGATCACCGAATAAAAGATAAACCCTGGAAAGAGGTGCCCAAGTGCCCTACAGCGAACTGATCAAAAATTTCGACCGGATCCGGGATTACATGCGGGATTTCTACCTCTTCGGCTTCAAGAGCCGGGAGGAATACACCAGGCGCAGTGCCCGTTCCTATGACGACGAGCGCCGGCGGCTGGCCAGCTGGCTGGGGGATTACATGCGCTTCCGGCAGACGCCGGACGGCAAAAACGTGTTCCTCTCCATCAACAGCCGGGTCCAGCACCACAACCCCCTGTACGCCGCCTGGAAGACCAAGAGCTTTACCGACGGCGACATCACGCTGCATTTCATCCTGTTCGATATCCTCCATTCGCCGGACGTCGTGCTGAGCCTGAACGAACTGACGGAAAAGATCGACGCGTACCTGACGGACTTTGAGGACCCGAAGACCTTCGACGAGTCCACCGTCCGCAAGAAGCTGCGGGAGTACGTGAATGAGGGGATCATCGTCACGGAAAAGCGGGGCAGGACGGTCTGCTACCGCCGCGCCGGGGATCCCCCGCCCCTGCCCGCGGACGCGCTGGACTTTTTTTCCGAGGTGGCGCCCTGCGGGGTGGTCGGCTCCTTCCTGCTGGACAAGATGGGGGCCCATGACGAGCACTTTGCCTTCAAGCACCACTACATTACCGCCGCGCTGGACAGCGGGATCCTCTGCACGCTGCTGACGGCCATGGGCGAAAAACGGTATATCACCATGGAGACCATCAACCGTCACCAGGACCGCATCGCCGAAAACCATGTCGTCCCGCTGCGGATCATGGTCAGCGTCCAGAGCGGGCGGCAGTACCTGATGGCCTGGACGCCCCGCTTCAGCCGCGTGGCCTCCTTCCGGACGGACAACATTCTCTCCGCCCGGATCGACGAGCCCTGCGGCGCCTTTGACAGCCTCCGCCGCGGGCTGGACGAAATGATGCCCCATATGTGGGGCGTGAGCCTTTCCGCGAAAACGGTCAAACAGCTGGAGCACGTCTCCTTTACCGTCCGCTACTGGGACGATGAGCAGCACATCCACGCCCGGCTCGAACGGGAGAAGCGCTGCGGCACCGTGGAAAAGCTGGACGGGAACACCAGCCGCTTTACCGCCGACGTGGCCGACGTGATGGAAATGCTCCCCTGGATCCGCACGTTCATCTGCCGGATCACGGCGTTTGAATGCTCCAACCGGTCGGTGGAGGAAAGGTTCCTGGCGGACCTTCAGCAGATGTACACCCTGTACGGGCTGGAAGGCGGTGAGGACGCGTGATCTTCAGCGAACTGTACAGCGCCTACTACAACGCCGTGGCCGCCGTGCTCAGGACGGCCTGCGAGCGCCCGGTCCGCAAGGCGGACCTGCGGCGGATCGTCAACGAGAACGCCTTTGGGGAAAGCGTCCTGAACATCGAGCCGGCCCTTCTGGAGGAGCGCTGGCAGCTGCTCCGGGCGGACGGCACGACGCCCGTCAGGCACCCGCCGACCATGCCGCTGACCACCCTGCAGAAGCGGTGGCTCAAGGCAATTTCGATGGACCCCCGGGTGCGCCTGTTCCCGGACCCGATCCCCGATTTCCCGGAGGTGGAGCCCCTGTTCCGCCCGGAGGACATCTGCGTGTACGACCGCTACACCGACGGGGACCCCTTTGAGGACGAGGAATACATCGCCAATTTCCGGCTGATCCTGGACGCCGTACGGCGCAGGGTCCCCTTGAGCGTGGAAACGGTGAACCGGCACGGGGCGGCGGTGCACCGGGTGGTGATGCCGGAATACCTGGAATATTCCGAAAAGGACGACAAGTTCCGCCTGATCGGCTCCGGCTGCTCCTACGGCGGCACCGTGAACCTGGGCAGGATCCTGTCCGTCCGGCAGGTGAAAAAGCTCCCGAGGCCCAAAAAGCCCGGGCCCGAAAAGCAGCCGGAACGCCGGACGGTGGTGCTGGAGCTGATCAATCTGCGCAACGCCCTGGAGCGGGTGCTGATGCACTTCGCCCACTTTGACAAGGAGGCCGAGCGCCTCGGCCCGGGCCGCTACCGGGTGACCGTCACCTACGAGGCGGAGGACGAGACGGAGCTGGTCATCCGCGTCCTGTCCTTCGGCCCCATGGTCCGGGTCGTTTCGCCGGACACTTTTACGGCGCTGATCCGCAGCAGGCTTTCGCGGCAGCGCGCCCTGGGCCTGCGCGGGCCCGCGCAGGAACCGGAGACGGAGGAAGAATGATACCGATCAGAACGGGGAGGACAAACCATTGATTCCGCTGGACTATGAAATGTATACCCACGAATCGGACCGGGCGGCCCTCAAGGCCTTGCGGGCGGTCCCCGGTTTTCCCGCGCTGCTCAGGGCGTTCATGAACATCTGGGACGAGCGCCAGCAGCGGATCCTGAACATGTCGTCCCGGATCCGCCTGGGCAAAGACCAGATGAAAAAATACTGCGACCTGCTCCCGCCCATCTGCGAAAAGCTGGGCATCGAAGTGCCGGAGCTGTACCTGGAAATGAACGTGGTCCCCAACGCCTTTACCGGCGGGGACACGAACCCGTACATCGTGATCACCTCGGGGCTCCTTCGTACCCTGCCGGACGAGCTGATCCGGACGGTGCTGGCCCACGAGTGCGGCCACATCGCCTGTCACCATGTGCTGTATCTGACGATGGGCCGGCTGCTGCTGGAAGGCACGGGCGGCGTGCTCAGCAGCGCCCATCCCCTGGGCGGCCTGCTGACCCTGCCGCTGCAGGTGGCCTTCTATTACTGGATGCGCTGCAGCGAGTTTTCCGCCGACCGGGCGGCCGTCCTCTGCGACGGGACGGACCGGAAGATGCAGGAGGTCTGCATGCGCCTGGCGGGCTGGGACAGGGACATCCAGGCGGACGCCAGCCTGGAGGCTTTCCTGGCCCAGGCGGCCGATTACCGGGAGATGATCAGCGGGAGCAAATGGAACAAGACCCTGGAGTTTCTCATCATGAGCGGCGCCACCCATCCGCTGATGGCGGTCCGGGCCACGGAATGCCGGACCTGGTTCAGGTCCCAGGCGTGCCGGGACCTGCTTTCGGTGCAGGCCATCAGCGGGTACAGCCCCTTTGCCGGGCCTTACCGCATCACGGAGGCGGCGCCGGGCGGCGAGGCGGCGCCGGCAGAACCCGCGCCCGCCCCGGCGTTTTCCGGCCGCGTCAGCATCCCGCCGGAGTACGGGCAGACGGACGCGGCGGAAGAGAACGTTCTTATGTACGGCCGGGTCAACACCCAGTCCCGGGCCGTTATCCGGGTGAGCTCCGTCTCCCGGGCGGAGGCGCTGCCGTTTGGGGACGCGGAGGCGGTCATCGCCCGGATCCGCCGGGAACTGTCGGACTATCAGGGGATCATTTCCGCCGCCTGCGGCACAGCGGCCGGCGGCGGCAGGTACGCCTGCGCCATCGTTAAGACCCGGCTCGCGCCCCGGGGCACGGCCTACGAGCTGCGCTGGCATCTGGAAATGGGGGAAGGCGCGATGGCCGTTCATGGCACCTTCCGGGAAATCGGCGCCCCGGGCTTCCGGGAGGCGACGGTCAAAGGTCAATTGAAGCGGACCCAACAGGGCGCGGACGCCGCCGCGCTGGAGGCTTCCTGGCGCCGCGACCCCTATGACCCCGGCCGGACCGAAGGCTTCCTGATGAACGAATCCGAACAGCCCCGGTACGACGCCCGCTTCCCCCTGCACCCGCTGACCGAGGCCCGCGCCTTCCAGCGGTATCTGGCGGAGCATAACTGACGGTACAGCCTGGTGTTTTTTGAGAAAAACCCCATAAAATACAGCGGCGTACCGTCCCGATTGGCGGATAGGGGTAGACTTTTTCGCGGAAATATGTTATATTCTGTACTAACAGAGACCGGGAAAGCTGCGGCCTGAGACAGAATGCGCGTTCTGCCGATGATCCTTTCAACGCGGATGACCGGCGGAACGAAACACAGTCTGCGAAAAGAAGCCGCGGCGCTTCCGGCAAATCCGGGCTTTCCGGCGGGACGCTGGTCCTCCGGGCAGCCGGCGCATCAATCAGATAAGGAGAAAAGAAAATGGCTGTTACACTGAAAAAAGGGCAGAAAGTCGATCTGACGAAGAGCAATCCCGGGCTGCGCAGGATCACCGTGGGTCTGGGCTGGGACGTCAACCAGTACGACAGCGGCTCCGATTTTGACCTGGACGCTTCCGCCTTCCTGCTGGGCGCCGGCGGCCGGGTGATCCGGGACGGGGACTTTGTCTTCTACGGCAATCCCAAGGACGCTTCCGGCGCGGTCAATTACGGCGGCGACAACCGGACCGGCGCGGGCGAGGGCGACGACGAGCAGATCCTGGTGGACCTGCAGCTGGTGCCCGCCGATGTGGAAAAAATCGACTTCACCGTGACCATTTACGACGGGGACGCGCGCCGGCAGAACTTCGGCCAGGTCAGCAACGCCTTCGTCCGGATCGTGGACGACGCGACCGGGCAGGAACTGATCCGCTATGACCTGGAAGAGGATTTCTCCATTGAAACGGCGCTGGTCGTGGCCGAACTGTACCGGCACAACGGCGAATGGAAGTTCAACGCCATCGGCAGCGGCTACCAGGGCGGCCTGGAAGCCCTCTGCCAGCACTACGGCGTGACCGTCAACTGAATCGAATCAATTTGACAGGAGGGCAAACCGATGTCTGTGAACCTGAAAAAAGGCGAAAAAATCAGCCTCAAAAAGAACGACGGCACGGGCCTGAAAAAGGTCATGGTCGGTCTGGGCTGGGATGAGGCGCAGCCCGCCGCTTCCGGCTGGCGCGCGATCTTTGCGGCCAAGCCCGCGGATATCGACTGCGACGCTTCCGTCATTCTCTGCGGGGAAAACGGCAAGCTTTACGGCTCCAACATCAAGCAGGCCTGCGTGTACTACGGCAACCTGCAGCATCCCAGCGGCGCGGTCACCCATCAGGGCGACAACCTGACCGGCGGCGGCGAGGGTGACGACGAGCAGATCATGGTGGACCTGTCGATCATGCCCCCGGAGGTGGCCAAACTCGTTTTTGTCGTCAATATCTATGACGCCAATGTGCGCAGGCAGCATTTCGGCATGATCCGGAACGCTTTCATCCGCCTGGTCAACACCAAGAACAATACCGAGATCTGCCGCTATAACCTGACCGACGATTACAGCGGCTCCACCGGCCTGATCGTCGGCGAACTCTTCCGCAGCGGAAACGAGTGGCAGTTCAATGCCATCGGCAAGGGCGTGGCCGAGGCCAGCCGCCTGCAGAAGCTTGTGGACATGTACAAGTAATCAATAAAAAACAATAGAAAGGAAGTACCCGTTATGGCAGTCAACCTTCAAAAAGGACAGAAAATCAGTTTGCAGAAAAGCG
>CAMJXZ010000144.1 GCA_946409855.1 uncultured Clostridia bacterium
AGGGCTGAGACAGCGGGAGGATATCCACGTTTTAAAACATACCAAAGTCTAATTTAACAGAACGGCCAGAAGGACAAAATACCCGATGAACAGCGCCAGCAGGAAAAGCTCTTCCTTCCAGCGGCTCCGCAGCAGTCCCGCGCACTCCCGCATGAAGGCGTTGGGCCAGAACCACCATTTGGTCTTCCCGCCGATTCCTTCGGCGGAAAGACCTGCTTTCGCCGCCCAGACGCCGCTGCGGAACACGTGATAATTGGTGGTCGCGAAAATGGCTTTCCCGTCCGGAGAAACAGACTCCAGTATCTTTTTGGAAAAAGCCATGTTCTCGTATGTATTCGCGGACCGGGTTTCCGGCAGAATTTTATCTTCCGGGATATTATTCTGAATCAGGTACCGCCGCATGGCTTCCGCTTCCGGCATCGTCTCGTTCTTTCCCTGGCCGCCCGAGGGAATGAAGAAGGCTTCCCTGCCGTTCAATTCTTTCTGTTTCCGCCAGAAGGCGATGGCCCGGTCCACCCGCCCGCGAAGCAGCGGGGGGAGGGATCCGTCCCTGCGGAACCAGCAGCCGAGGATCACGATGAAATCCTTGTCCGGCGTTGGTTCATGGACGGCCGCCCGGATCCCGCAGATGACGGAACCGGCGAGCATGCATTCAAAATAAACGAATACCGTGGCATAGGTATTGATCAGGATATCGCGGATGCGTTTCTGCGTTTCCGACCCGGCAAAATCCTTTGAGTACAGGAAATATCCGACCGCCTCGCCGGCGATCAGCCCGAAGCCTACCAGCAGGCCCAGCACATTCTGAAAGCGGTATCCCTCATGGCGGAGAAGCTCTGTGTTGCTGACGGCCATGGCGAATGCGAAAAGGATAACCAGTGGCATCGTGATCATCATAAAATAAGTACTGGCGTTGTTGATGGCCCCGTAGCAGGACAGCATGCTGAACCGGACCGGATCGGCGATGTGTCGGGCGGTCACATAGGAAAGATACAGCCCGGTGACCAGGGCAAAGATGGAAAAGCCGGAAAAGTAAATCGTGGTGTACTGATAAAAATCCACCCCGCGGGCGCGGAAAAAATGATACAGCATGATCGCGCTGACGGCCAGCCAGAATATGCAGCAGGCGACCAGGATGACCGTGTCCCCGGTAAAGCCGCTGGTCTGGTAATCGATGACGGTCCCCAGGGGACTGACGCGCAGGTAGTAAATCGACAACAGCTCTCCCTTTTCGTCCGCCACGCCGATCTGCAGATCGCCCGCCTTGTCCGGAAAGACCGGAACGCGGAGGCTGCCGTTTACCAGCGAGGGCGAACCCAGATGCGCCATCGCGGGGTCGCGGACCACCGTGTGCGCCTTTCCCTGTTCCCACAGGACGCGGATCGATTCCGTCAGCGGCATATGGACAGGATAGGCGTTGAACCCGAACAGGCGCAGACCGACGCAAAGGACGATCAGCACCGCCGCCAATAGAATGATCTGCCTGACTGCATGTTTCATTGCCTGTACCCTCCGCCCGCACGGTAATCCGCTTTTCACGGCAAGGACCATTATATCATGTAAAATACAAACTGTCACCGGTCCCCGCTTCCCTAAAAGCGAAAAACATGAGGACGCTTATCCGGACAATAAGCGGATTTTCCGCCCGGACGCCCGTTGATTATACCGGACAGAAATGCCATTTGCCAACCGGCGGAAAATCCGGTATAATAAGCAGTATGCTTTGACGGGAAGGGGGGAGAACCGTGCGCAGGACGATCAGCTTCCTTATGGCCGTGATCCTTGCATGCGCGGCCTGGCCGGCGCTTGGAACGGAAGACGGCGGCGCGCGCCCGGTTCTCCGCGCGCTGCTGGTGACGTGCGACCGGTTTGTAAGCCGGCCGGAAACGACGCCCGCCGCCCAGCAGAACGCCCTGATGGTCAAAGGACTGCTGGAGGCGGACGCGAGGGGCTTCAGCGTCATCCGCACCGAGTGTGATACCCTTTCTTCCGTGGAGGCCTTTTCCCAGGCGGTCACGGAAACCTTTTCGGAGGCCGCGGAGCAGGACATTTCGCTGATCTATATCAGCACCCACGGCCTGTATTCCGCGAACCGCTCCAACCTGAGCGCCAGCCTGCTTTTGTCAGACGGCACCCGGGAAGAGCGGCTGACCGCCCAGGCGCTGGCTGGCATCCTGTACGATATCCCCGGCACCAAGCTGCTGGTGCTGGACGCCTGCCATTCCGGCGCCTTTATCGGCAAAGGGCTGAGCGATTTCGCCCAGGCCAATCCCTTTGCCACGGAAGGGTTTCATGTCCTGTGCAGCGCCGGCGGCAGCGAGGAAAGCTGGTACTGGCGGGCGGACGGGGGAGATGCGCTGCACGGCGCGGGGTATTTTACCTCCGTCCTGTCCAGCGCGTTGGGCTCCGGCGGTTCCGCGCCGGCCGACAGGGATCTGGACGGCCGGGTAACCATGACGGAACTGCGGCAGTTCCTGCTGGACCATTACGCCGCTTCCACCCCGCAGATCTACCCGGAAAACAGCGACTGCGTCTTTTTTGAGACGCCGAAGAACGGGGAAGCGGAACCGGATATTCTGACGGATATCCGCTTTGACCAGACAGTATTTTCCGGGAACGTCATGGAAATCGGTTTTTCCTTCCGGCTGAACCGGCCGGCCGCCGTTGATTATCAGCTGGTGTACGATCAGCGGAACGCCTGGGATTTTGCCGACGCCCCGATGATGACGGACGGAGGCGACGGGGCGGTGCTGCCGGAAGGCGTCCACGAAATGGAAATCACCCTGACGCTGGGGGATGAAGAACAGGATGTTTCCGGCTACCTGATGCTGCAGATCTATGTCCGGGAAGGCGACCGGATGTTCCTGCACGAGAGCAGGCTGCTCCGGGTGTTTCCATCCCAGGGGGACATGGCGCTGGATGTGCGGACAGCTTCCGCGTTTTTCCCGGCGCAGGGGGAAGAGCTGGAAGTCCGCGTGTACCACGATATCCCCTGCGCGCTGACCGTTTCCGTGCAGAACGCCCAGGGCAAAACGATCCGGTACCTGGCCATCGAACAGGCCACCCGCCCACAGCGCCTGGTGCCGGAGGGCACGACCCTGTACTGGGACGGGAAGCTGCAGGACGGCTCGGCGGCGCCCAAGGGCAAATACCTGATCTGCGTGAGGACCGGCGTCGGCCGGCGGACCTACACCGTTTACTCCGAGTATTTTAACCTGGAAGAGCCGCAGGTCAGCGGTTCGGTCCCCGTCGTGAAATATTGAAACGCGATTCCGCATCATACGGTCAAAAAAGAACGGAAAGAGGGAAGAAAATGAGCAAACAGCCTGTCGATCTCAACGGAAAAACCATCCTGGTGACCGGCTCGCCCGGGTTCATCGGCGCAAACCTGGTGCTGCGGCTGCTCCGGGAGCTGAAAAGCGGCACGGTGGTTTCGCTGGACAACATGAACGATTACTACGACCCAAAGCTCAAGGAATACCGCCTGGGGCTGATTGAACGGGCGGCGGAGCGCGCTGACGTTCGGCATATCTTTGTCCGGGGGTCCATCGGCGATAAGGCGCTGGTGGACAGCCTGTTTGAAAAGTACCGCTTCGATGTGGCGGTCAATCTGGCCGCGCAGGCCGGCGTCCGCTATTCCATCGATCATCCGGACGTATACATCGAAAGCAACATCATCGGCTTTTACAATATCCTGGAAGCCTGCCGGCATTATCCCGTGCAGCACCTGGTCTACGCCTCCAGCTCTTCCGTGTACGGGGGAAACAAAAAAGTGCCCTTCAGCACGGACGACCCGGTGGACCATCCGGTGAGCCTCTACGCGGCCACCAAGAAAAGCAACGAGCTGCTGGCCCATGCCTACAGCAAGCTCTACAACATCCCCTCCACGGGCCTGCGCTTTTTTACCGTCTACGGGCCTGCGGGCAGACCGGACATGTTCTATTTTTCGGCGACCAATACGCTCTCCCGGGGCGGCAGCATCAAAATCTTCAATTACGGCAACTGCAAACGGGACTTTACCTATGTGGACGATATCGTGGAAGGCATCTGCCGCGTGATGCGGGGCGCGCCGGAAAAGAAAAACGGAGAAGACGGCCTGCCGCTGCCGCCCTACGCGGTCTATAATATCGGCGGGGGCCAGCCGGAAAACCTGCTGGATTATATCAGCACCCTGCAGGAAGAACTGGTGCGCGCCGGCGTCCTTCCGGCGGATTACGATTTTGACGGCCATCGGGAGCTCGTCGGGATGCAGCCGGGCGATGTGCCGGTGACCTACGCCGATTCCGCCGCGCTGGAAAGGGATTACGGCTTCACCCCGAAAATCGGCATCCGGGAAGGCCTCCGGGCGTTCGCCGAATGGTACGCGGATTATTACCGGAAATCCTGACAGGGCGTCCCGCAGCCGCCGCCAGGCAAAACCGCCCCGCGCGGCAGGCGTTTCCCTGAATGCCGGACAGTCCATAGGCGGACCGGTCCATTTCTTTCTGTAATAAATGTTGAAAATATATTGTCAAACGGTTCGTTTTTTGGTAAAATGATGTCTGTAAAAGTATGCCCATGAACGGCAGACGAATCTGGCAGCGAAGGGTTATGCGAGCGGCATGGTGAAACAAACCTCCAAGGGGTGGATGAAGCACCTGGATTTTATCCTGCTGGATGAACTGTGTCTGCAGATTTCGTTTATCGCCGCCTTCTTTCTGCGACAGCGCAGCCTGTCGCCCTACGCCAGTGACCTGTACCGGGAAATCGCCATTCTGCTGGCCCTTTTTGACCTGCTGGTGGCCGTGATGGCGGACAGTATGCAGCAGGTCCTCAAGCGCGGATATTATATCGAGTTTGCCCAGTCCTTCAAGCACTGCCTGATGGTCTTTCTGCTGACCATCCTGTGGATGTTCACCCAGAAAAGCTCCGACGAGTACAGCCGGCTGGTACTGTTTCTGACCTTCATGTTCCACCTGGGGCTTGGCTATTCGGTGCGTCTGCTCTGGAAAAGGCGCGTCAAAAAAAGGCTGGCTTCCGAAAAGGGCAGGCATCCGATGCTGGCGGTCGTCGACCTGGCGCACGCCGAACAGGTCATCCGGATGCTGGAGGGCAGCTTTCTGGACGGGTATCGTCTGTCCGCCCTCGTCATCGCGGACGGTGCGGAAAACGAAGCGTACCGTCCCTTCCTGGAGCGGCTGCCTGCCGACTCCCAGGGGCGGCCGCTCATCCTGAGCGTGCCGGTTGTCTGCGAACTGGACGAAGCGGCCGGCTACATCTGCCGGGAATGGATCGACTGCGTCTACATCTCCTGCCCGAACGATTCCCCGGCGGTCCGGACGTTTATCGGGCACTGCATGGAAATGGCGGTGACCATCCACTACCATGTGCCGGGCCTGGGCCGGGAAACGGCCCGGCAGTTCGTGGAAACCATCGGGGACAGCACCGTCGTCACCAATTCGGTTCATACCGCCCCGCCGGGGCAGCTGGTGCTCAAGCGTCTGATGGACATTTTCGGCGGGCTGATCGGCAGCCTGCTGACGCTGCCGGTGATCGCCGTCGTGGGGCCGCTGATCAAAAGGCAGTCCCCGGGGCCGGTGCTGTACCGGTCGGAGCGGATCGGGCAGAACGGCAAACGGTTCCAGATGCTGAAAATCCGCAGCATGCATCCGGGCGCGGAGGAGCGCAAGCCGTCCCTCATGGATCAGAACCGGGTACCGGACGGCAGGATGTTCAAGCTGGATTTTGACCCGCGTATCATCGGCAACGAGGAGCTGCCGGACGGTACCCGGAAAACGGGGATCGGCGAATGGATCCGCAGGGCTTCCCTGGATGAGTTTCCCCAGTTTTTCAACGTCCTCAAGGGGGACATGAGCCTGGTGGGAACCCGGCCGCCCACCCCGGACGAATGGGAAAAATACGAGTATCATCACCGCGCGCGCCTGGCCACCAAGCCGGGAATGACCGGCATGTGGCAGGTCAGCGGCCGCAGCGAGATCACGGATTTTGAGGAGGTTGTCCGGCTGGATACCGCCTATATCCAGAACTGGTCCCTGGGGCTGGACATCAAAATCATGCTCAAAACCGTCCTGAAGCTGATCAGCGGAAAAGGCGCGCTGTAACGGAAAACAGTATCACGATAATAAAACAGATGCGGAAGGGAAGGAGGTGAACGCTGTGAAAAAACACAGAGTCATGTGTTATATGGCCGCAGTGCTGATAGCCTTCATGGCGTTCACCGCGCTGCGCCTGCCGACGGAATATTCTTCCGGCGGCGAAAAGACATCTGTCACCATCAAGGATCTATTGGAAAACGGCGCTTTTGATCCGGCACTCATCAAGGACGGCCGGCAGGGGCGGGAACAGCCCGCCGCAACCGGCATCAGACTGCCCGCCGGACTTCGGGTCATCGAAGAGGAAGCGTTTGCCGGGACGGCGCTCAAAGCCGTACATCTTCCTGAGCGGGTCCGGGAAATCGGGAGCCGCGCTTTTGCCGGGATACAGGCGCTGCGGTTCGTGTATATCCCGCAGAGCGTTGAACGGATCGGCGAACAGGTATTTGAAGGCAGCTGCCGGGTGACCGTCGCAGCAACCCCGAAAAGCCGCGCCAGGGCCTGGGCAGCGGAAAACGGTGTTCCGTTTGAAGTGGTGCCGTCCGTATACGCGCCGGAAGAACAGTACGCACCGGGGTATGTTTTACTGGCCGGGGATTCTTATGAAAGCTTTGCTCCAATTAAAACAGACTTCGGTCTAAAACGTGATTCCCGCTGGCAGAAAGCCGGCGAGATCATTCCGGATTCATATGAGCACATCATCGCCTATCATCTGAGCGGCCGTTCGCCTCCGTCTTTCCTGAGCTGAAAGAAAGAACCGCGAGACGCGGAATATAATTCGGAGGAAACACATGAAAAAACGCTATATCAGCTTACTGCTGATTCTGGTCATGATTTTTACCTGCCTTCCCACCGGCCTGCTGGCGGAAGACCTGACTGAAGAAGAAATCACAGTCAGAGAACCGGTCGCGGACGTAATCGAAGAAGAACCGGCGGCGGAAGAACCTGCAGCAGAAGAACCTGCGGCAGAAGAACCCGTTGAAGAACCTGCTGAAGAACACGTGCCGGAAGCGGCGCAGGAAGAGACCGCAGAAGCCCCGGCTCCCGAGGAGAAAAAGAACGAAGAAACCCTGGAAGTCTGGGCCGAACTGCAGAATTTCGGCGCCGTCAAGCCTGGCACCATCCTGATTTATCAGGCGAAGACCAATGGCGATACGTCGAAATTGAAGGTCGTCTGGCAGGTTGAGAACAAAAAGGACGAATGGAAAACCATCGCAAAAGGAACGCTCATGATGCTGACGGCGACGACTGACTCGCTGTCGAAGAACTACCGGGTTGCGCTGCTGAACGGCGCAGGCAAGGTGGTAGCGGAAGGCGCTGTGGAACTGCCCGTATTGGACGGTCAGGAACAGCCCGTCCCTGAAGCGCCCGAAGCGGAAGAACCTGCTCCCGAGACGCCTGCCGCTGAGGAACCCGCAGCGGAAGAACCCGCAGCCGAGGAACCCGCAGCGGAAGAGCCCGCGGCCGAGGAACCCGCTGAGGAACAGCCTGTGACCGAGGAGCCCGCGACTGAAGAACCTGTCGCGGAAGAACCCACGGCTGAGGAGCCCGCGGCTGAAGAACCTGCCGCGGAAGAACCCGCGGCTGAAGAACCTGCCGCGGAAGAACCCGCGGCCGAGGAGCCTGCGGCTGAAGAACCTGCCGCGGAAGAACCCGCGGCCGAGGAGCCCGCAGCTGAAGAACCTGCTGCGAAAGAAATTCCTTCCGTGATGATCCGTCTGTCCGGTGATCTGGCGAATGGGTCCGTGACTGTCTCCGGCAAAGCGGTTGTGCAGCTGAACGGCAGCATGTACATGGCCGCGCCGGGCAGCAAAGTGACCGTTCATGCGAACCCGGCGGAAGGATACGCTCTGAGCAGCCTGAAGGTGACCGGCATTGTCCCGCCCTTCAAAGCAGTTGAAGTTTCGAACGGAAGCTTTACCATGCC